>CAKZMA010001196.1 GCA_937127375.1 uncultured Coleofasciculus sp.
GGGGGAGCTGGGGAAGCTGGGGAAGCTGGGGAAGCTGGGGAAGCTGGGGGAGATGATAATAGTATTGAAGAAGTGAATTTCTAAAATCGCCACTCATGCTTGATCACCGTTGCCGCATTTTACTGGTAGAAGATGACCCCGATGACCTCGAGAAACTGGAAAAACTCATAACCAATGCCAAATCTCCCTCATTTAGCAGAGGATTTGAACTCATTTGTGCTGAGACACTAGAAGAGGGAAGAGGTTATGTGACGCAAGGAGGTATCGATGTCGTGCTTTTAGATTTAATGTTACCCGATAGTCGGGGCATGGATACACTCCGACAAATGCAGCAAACTGCACCCGATGTACCGATTATCGTCCAAAGTACTCTCGAAGATGAGCGAGTTGCGGTTAAAGCCCTAGAATTGGGGGCTTGTGGGTATTTGGCAAAGGCGAAGCTAAATACCAGTTTACTCATCTACGCGATTCGCGCCGCCTTAGAGCGACAATATCAACTGGCTCAACTCGAACATCATCAGCAGCAGCAAGAGCTCGAAGAGTTAGAAAAGTTAATCTCTGGCGAGATTAACTCGACGCCAAAATCGTCTAGTGTCGAATCCCTGCGCCAGAGAATGCCCGATGTAGTGGAGGAACTCCGGCAACATTATGGTGATTTAATGGAATGGGCATTAGAAGAACGTGTCTATAAAGTTGACCATCAGTTATCGATGCATCTGACTAATTTCGCCGAACAGTTGGGATTACTCCAAGCTTCCCCCCGTGATCTGATAGAACTACATACAACAACCTTAAAACAAAAAAGCCAAGGGATTAATCAACGTAAGGCACAAGCTTATACCGCAGAAGGACGATTTTTACTCTTAGAACTTATGGGCAATTTAACCGCTTACTATCGGAGATATTTTATTGGATTGAGTAAAATTAACTTAGAAAAAGATGCTAACACCTTCAGTCATTGATAAAAAGCAGTATGTTAAAGTTCATGATTACTCTAGCATGTGTAAACAATATCAGCTCAAGCTTTATGTTACTGGAGATACGCCCCGATCGCAACGCGCGATCGCCAACTTGTATCGACTCTGTGATCAAGAACTGCCGGGTCAATATAAAATAACGGTTATTGATGTGACTAAATCTCCCCAACTGGCGGAGGCGGAACATATTTTAGTGACACCGACCTTAATTAAAGAATTTCCCAATCCTGTCCAGCGAATCGTGGGCGATTTGTCCGACACGGAAACGGTTTTATGGGGGTTGAATATCGGAATCAGCCTCAATACGATTGAGCAATAGCTCCTCTGATGCTATTCTATATTTCCCACATTCACTAAAGCAGCAACGGAATGACTCAACAGCAACTGCCAGATTTTATCGAAAAAGTAAAAACAGGCATTTATGGCTTTGATCTATTATCGGAAGGAGGACTCCCTAAAGGTCGAACCACCTTAGTGGCAGGTACAGCAGGCAGTGCAAAAACCATTTTTGGCTGTCAGTTTCTGGTTGAGGGAATCAGAGAAGGACAAAATGGTGTCTTTGTCACCTTTGAAGAATCCCCCAAAGCCATTCGCAAAAATATGCGCGGATTTGGTTGGGATATTGAACAATGGGAAGCTGAAAAAAAATGGGCATTTGTTGATGCGTCTCCAAAAACAGGGAATCAACCCTTAGTTAGTGGTGAATATGATCTCGGTCCCTTGCTGGCTCGCTTAGAATATGCAATAGAACAAGTCCAGGCACAACGAGTTTCTATGGATTCCTTAGGAGCTGTGTTCTCTTATGTACCCAATATAGCTCAAGTACGCGGCGATTTATTTGATATTGCTTGGGCGCTACGAGAACGGGAGATTACGTCAGTATTGACCTCAGAACGGACTCAAGAATATGGGGACATCAGTCGCTATGGTGTAGAAGAATTTGTGGCGGATAATGTGGTCATCTTACGGAATGTATTGGTGCAAGAGAAACGTCGCCGCACGATTGAAATTCTCAAATACCGAGGTACTCCTCATCAACATGGTGAATTTCCCTTTACGATTTTGCCCAATCAAGGCATGGTTGTTCTTCCCCTAACAGCCACTAAATTAGAGCGAAAATCCTCCAACCAGCGAGTTACATCAGGCAATGCTGAATTAGATGGCATGTGTGGAGGTGGGTTTTTCCGCGATTCGATTATTCTGGTATCGGGAGCGACAGGTACGGGCAAAACCTTAACCGTAACCGAATTTTTGGCAGGGGGTATTAACCAGGGAGAACGATGTTTGCTCTTTGCCTTTGAGGAAAGCCGGGAGCAGCTATTTAGAAATGCTTCAGGTTGGGGCGTTGATTTCGAGTCGATGGAACAAGAGGGCAACCTGAAGGTTGTTTGTCGCTATCCTGAAGAAACAGGGCTGGAAAATCATCTGGTGAAAATCAAGCAACTGATCGAAGAGTTTCAGCCGCAACGGGTGGCAGTGGATAGCCTTTCGGCATTGGAAAACATTGCCCCTTTTAAAGGATTTCGGGAATTTGTACTCAGCCTCAATGCTATCCTCAAAGACCAGCGAATTATGGGACTACTCTCGGCGAATACAACATCGCTAATGGGCGGGATGTCGATCACAGAATCCCATATTTCCACCAATACGGATTCAATTATATTACTGCGCTATGTAGAAGTTTATGGAGAAATTCGCCGGGGCTTAACGGTGCTAAAAATGCGCGGTTCAAAACATGATAAAGAAATTCGTGAGTTTACCATTGATGAAAACGGTATGTACATCGGCAAACCATTCCGCAACATTACGGGCATTCTCTCAGGTAATCCGACCTATATGACTCAGAGTGAAATTGACCGCCTAGGTAGTTTGTTTGAAGAGAGTTAAGACATGCAAGGAGAGCGGTGTAGAGACGTAGCATGCTACGTCTGGGAGCAGGGG
>CAKZMA010001197.1 GCA_937127375.1 uncultured Coleofasciculus sp.
GCGATCGCGCCATCATTACTCCCACTCACCAATATCTGTCCATCATGACTAAAGCTGAGGGAGAAAATCGAACCCGAAAACCCTTCCAACATCGTCATCAACTCACCCGATTCCAGATTCCATAACCCTAATCTGCCATAAGGACCTAACGCACTAGCTAAAATGTTACCCGACGGATGCAACGCCAAGGCATTGACAAACACAGGTTTAGGATTTTCCACTGGTGTCGAAACTAATTCCCCAGTTTCGGGATTCCAAACATTAATGGTTTCAGAAAAACTCTCACTCACCAGAACTTTTCCATCCTGATTAAACGCCAATGCTCTTAAAGACTGAGGATGCTGGAGGATATGCTGGATTTCTCCACTCTGCCAATTCCATAGATGAATGGTACCGTCCTCAGAACCACTGACAAGGAGTTCTCCATTGGGACTAAACGCAAGAGATAGGGTTAAATTTTCAATCTCAAACTGAAGCAGTTGTTCGCCTGTTTCTAAATCCCAAAGGGCGATTTCCGAAACAAACCCTAATCCTTCTCCTCTCCTTCCACTCGCTAGAATTTGTCCGTCTGGACTAATTGCCAAAGATGGAATCATCCCTTCTTTCTTTTGGAGAGTCTTAATCAAGTCACCTGTTTCCAGATTCCAGAGTTTAATGGAACCGTCCTCAATACCCCCTCCACTCACCAATAGTTCTCCATTTGGACTCATCGCGAGGGCAGTAATTTGATCCGAATGTCCAGAAAGCGTCCGCAATGGTTGACCTGTATTTAGGTTCCAGAGTTTAATCGTTTGATCATCGCTACCCGTAGCCAGAAGTTTTCCATCTTGGCTAATCGCGATCGCACCTACGGCATCTGCATGTCCCTTAATATTACGCAATAATTTGGCATCTTGCCATGGTTGAGTCGGCGTAGCGGCGATGAGAGTAGCATTGCCAGGATTTGGGGATACAGAGAGCGATCGCGGCACATTGGTTACGATAACTGACAGTACAGTTATAACCGTCAGTGTGACGATAACCGCATAAGAACTTGACCGACGACTCATAGTTAACCCTTGAGAACAACACCATCCCACCGGAATGGGTGAGATTGTTCCCTTAGACGACAGATAATGCCAAAAAGTATCCCATAAATATTATTCCCGTGCCAACAACAGCACAAAAAATCAAAGAAATTAATTCGGAGAGGGTACAACTTACAGAGAATCCAGGCATGGTGAAACTCCCAAACTACGGTAATGATGCCATGATCACTTGGAATGGATCAATCTACCTCATACTTTTGGGTTAAATTAAATAATCTGGCTGAGAAATTTAATGAATATTTAATCTTTCCGCAGGATTAGTTGGACGTGGTTGGCGAATAATCATTATAGTCTTTGTCAATACTCCGGCTAACTCGGCAATCCAAGCCGAGGGAATTTCGGAAATCAGCTTAGCATCTAACCAGAGAGATAATTGATGCAAGATGGTCGTGGCGCGATCGAGGGGAGCAGGTCTGACCACAATTGATTGTAACGTTTCGCAATATTCCCGGCGTTTCTGAAACGCTTGCTGGCGTTCAGTGTATGTGGCAGGTGCATAAAATTCAACCTCCCCAATGGCATACACTGACGTACAATCAACATCAAAACTACTTCCCACAGCAGCACCGGAACCGACAAAATCAGCATAAAACCGTTTTTGGATAATTAAGCCTCCCCGACAGTCAGGTTTAATCGCCAGCAACTGTCCACTTTTGAACAAATCAAGGGGAACAGAGGTACAAGGAGAGTGGGTTGTGGAATAAGCAGAAGGATCGTTAGTTGGATGCATAGCTCACCTGACAGCAGCAGATCGATATCTAATACTGGGTTGTATCTCTCACTGTCAGGGACTTATGCAATGAGGTATTGTAAAGTTTCAATAACAATATAGTCAGATATAGTTATGTTGGGTAATATATAGGCATTAAACTCTCAGATTAGTTCCTACAATATTTTACGAAAAACATTCCCAAATGCGATCGATTAGACGCTTGAAACAACGACTAGATACCTTATTAGTAGATCTTAACTTATGCGAATCCCGACAACAGGCACAACGGCTGATTCGGGCGGGAGAAGTGCGGGTTAATCAGCAGCTTGTTGATAAACCGGGAACTGAAATAGACACAACCGCCGAGATTAAAATTAATCAAAAATCCCCTTATGTTTCTAGAGGTGGGGAAAAGTTAGTCAAAGCCTTAGACGAGTTTGGTATAGCGGTAGCCGGACGTATTTGCTTAGATGGCGGTATTTCCACGGGAGGCTTTACCGACTGCTTACTGCAAAAGGGGGCAAAACGGGTTTACGGTGTTGATGTGGGGTATGGACAAGTGGCTTGGACATTGCGAAATGATCACCGGGTGATTTTGAAGGAACGCACGAATTTACGCTATTTACAACCTGCTGATTTATATGGAGAACCCCTCGGAATAGATGAGGAGGACAAGGAGGAGATTTATCCAGATTTAGGGGTTGTCGATGTGTCGTTTATTTCCCTGACAAAAATCCTAGAAGCCTTGTGGAACCTGCTACAAGCGCCGCGTGAGGTGGTGTTACTGGTGAAGCCACAGTTTGAAGTGGGACGAGAACGGGTTGGCAAAAAGGGCGTAGTGCGCGATCCTAAAGATCAAGCTGGCGCGATCGCACAAATTTTACCAGCCGCCCAGGATTTAGGTTGGGTCTATCAAGGCTTAACCTGGTCACCTATTACAGGTCCTGCGGGTAATATTGAATATCTGCTCTGGCTAGGAATGGATAGTCAAATTCAGAGTCCTGATTTAAGTGAAATTCAAGACATCACTCAATTGGCTACCGCTTACTTTCGAGAGAAACCTTGAATCCAATTTATCTGGGGATCAGGGCGGGTTTTGTCGTTCAGTTAAAGGAAAT
>CAKZMA010001198.1 GCA_937127375.1 uncultured Coleofasciculus sp.
CTAATGCAATGCAACCCGATTGTATCCTTGGCTTTTGGCGTGATAGAGTGCCTTATTCGCTCGTTGAATAATTATCTCGATGTTGGCATCGTCTAATTGATAACTGGCTACACCAACTGTTACTGTCATTTGCACCTGTTTATCGCCAATACCTATGGTAATTTGTTCCAGCCGCTTTCTCAAACGTTCAGCCACACGCACCGCCCCACTACTATCGGTTTCAGGAAGTAATGTGACAAATTCTTCACCGCTAAATCGTCCACAATAATCTGCCTCACGCAATGAACCAACGATGCTTTTTGCCACACCCTTAAGCACTTCATCTCCCATCGTATGCCCATACTCATCATTGATTTCCTTAAAGTTGTCAATGTCAATCATCAGGATAGACATGAAACGTTTGTAACGAGAGGCTCGATTAAATTCTTGATAGCCAACCGTTAAAAAATGGCGGCGATTCCAGAGTCCAGTTAGGGGATCAGTAATTGCTAGTTTTCTCAACAAATTCGTTAACTTGTTGTGTTCTTTACCCAATCGATTCAATTGTATTTGAGTCTGCTTCAATTCTAAATGGGTTCGGACACGGGCAAGAATTTCTGCTGGATTAAAGGGGTGAGTAATTGTATCGGCTGCGCCTTTCTCAAATGCTTCAATTAAATACTCTTGTTCACGAATCGTCCGCATCAGGATAATTGGACTTGTTGTTAAAGGAGGTGGAGACTTAAGATAGTCGCACAACTCTAATCCACTCATCTTGGGCATGGTTAAAGCCATAATAATTAAATCAGGCTTATCCAGGTGTACACGCTCAATCGCATCCTGTCCGTTGCTGACAACAATCGTTTTGTAGCCTTCGGCTTCTAAAATGACATGAAGAATTTGTAAATTATTGGGATTATCATCAACAATCAAAATTAGGAATTTTTCCGGAAAAAATTTTTTCATTGGTCATTATCCTTCACCCTAGGCTATCTTGATATTTTAAAGGGGGTCTTATTGTTACCCCGGGAAATAAAAAGCAAAGCAACATCTGGTTTCCCCCGTGCAATAAATGCGAAGCAACTTTTGGCTTCCCCAGCTTCATCGTATCTACGAAGCTGCTCAAGTATTTCCGCAGCGCTGCACTAGCGGTTGGGCGACTTGTTTGAGTTTCAGATAAAAGTCCGAATCATCGGGCAGTGGCGTAAATTGATCAATGGGGTGGTGGTTAGTTTCGCGACGAGACCCATCCACTGGTTCAGGCAGACTGGTATGATCAGCAGCAAGTAGGTCTGGAGGTGTGCGATCGCGTTCCCTAACCCGTTCCGTTTCTGGTTCAGGCTGGGCGGGCGTTTGCGGTGATGCTTCAACGGATTCTGTTGCCGATTCAGTGACAACAAATTCCTCTGACTGAGCCACCGCAACCGTAGAACTTGACTCAAACATATCCGGGAAACTCCCGATTAAGCACATCGATTCGGACATCGTATCAACGGGGGCATTCAAATCTTGCGGTAATTTGCGACAAATCAACCGTTCAAACTCATGATTAAAGCGATAGATAGGCTGTTCTCGTCGCCCCCAGACAGCTAAAATTTGTTCAACCGAAATCGCCTTATACCGTCCCTGATACAAGGCTTCAATGACCGCCAAACGAATCCACTGGGCGGGATAGTCTTCCAACCAAAACTCAACTAATTCTGCCGCAGAATATCCCCTCAGTTCAAATCCATAGTGACTGAGTAACTCTACGGCATAGATAATGGCTGAATCTATCTCATTGGTCATTCGTCATTTGTGATTAGGCAGGGAACAGGCAACAGGGAACAGGGAACAAACAAACTCAAAACTTCGGTTGGGGCGGGTTTAGTCACATCGGGGCGGGAAAAAAACGATAATAGTGAAACCCGCCCCTACATCCCTTAAAAACTCCCTCATTCTTGAACAATATACGGGGAATTGATAGCATTGACACGCCCTTGTTGCACTAAGGCTTGATACAGAAACGCCGTAGCATCGGCGCGGGTGGCAGCTTTTTTCGGGTTTAACCAGGTGGGTTTGGGATAATTGACGATAATCCCGGCTTGAGTAGCTGCCGCTACAGCAGATTGGGCGTAAATGGGAATATTATCTTGATCCTGATAAATTTCCAAGGGGTTTCCCTCTGCCTCAGGTAACGACAGCCCCTGGACTAAGGAGACAATCAACTCCACCCGCCGTAAACTTTGTTGAGGGTGAAAGGTTTGGTCGGGGAAGCCGGAAAGGAAGCCACCGCGATAGGCTTGACTAATCACGGCTGACGCCCAGAAGTTGGCGGGAACGTCGCTAAATTGAGTAGCGGGGCGGATGGGTGTGGGGTTAAAGACTTTCACCACTAACGCCGCATATTGCGCCCGATTTAAGGGGGCATCCGGTTTAAAGCTACCATCGGCAAAGCCGCTAATTAAGTTTAATCCGGCGAGAGGGCGAATAAAATCAGCCGCCCAATGATTTTGAATATCGGTAAACGAGGGAACGTACCCCTCCGGGTTAACAATATAAGGAGATGAGATAGCCGAAGCTTCGCCAGTTGAAACTAACGCCTGGTAAATTAAGGCAGCGACTTCGGCGCGGCTAATCGCTTGCATGGGTTTAAGGTCTTCAGGGCGGGGATAATTCACCACCAATTGTCGTTGTGTCGCCGTAGCAATGGCATCTGTAGCATAGCTGGGAATCTGGGCGCGATCGCGGTAAAACAAGAGTAGGTTGCCATTCCCACTCCCTAATCCCAACCCATTCACCACCGAAACCAGCGCCTGGGTTCGGGTCAGATTTTGTTGGGGGCGAAACGTGCCATCGGGGAATCCAGAGATAAATCCCATACTCGCCGCCTTACGAATCGCCGCCGCCGCCCAAAAGTTATCCGCGACATCGCGAAATGAACCCGATGTCGCCCCTACCTGGCGAGGTAAGTTAAACGTTTGGGCAATAATCGCCGCATACTGGGCGCGGGTAATATTCGCTTCCGGCTTAAAGGTGCCATCGGGAAACCCGCTAATTAACTCCCGTTTGACTAATTCCTGAATAAACCGACTTGCCCAATGATTGCCCAAATCACTAAACTGAGTTGGACCCAAGGCTGATGCGGGAACCTCTGCTGCACTCAAGGTAACTGCACCAGAAATACGGGCAGGATTTAACAAGTTGCCCACCGAAACTAATGTCAATGACGTACTATTTTGTAAATCAACATCACCATTATCTTGTAAGATATTCCCGGCTGGGTCTTGACGACTGCCTAAATTGGGTTGGGCAGACCCATTGACAATTAGCCCCCCATTGGTATTTTTTTCAATCCGATTCCGGCGCAGAACGGGTTGAGCTTGGCGAGAGAGAACAATTCCCGCCTTATTGTTGATTAACGTATTATCAGCAATTAACGGAGCCGCATTATCACTCAGGGCAATACCATACCCCGTCCGTTGACAGCGATTGCGCCGCAGTTCCCCTTTCGCATTTCGCACCAGGAAGATACCACTAGAGGCATTGTCGCTTAATTCATTATCCATAATCAGCGGTTTTGCCGTCCCCGTGACAAAAATCCCCTCACGACGACAACGGGTTAGAGTAGTATTAGCAATAATCGGGGCGCTGGATTCAATCCAAATCCCAGTTCCCTTCGCCACAGGATTCGTCACCGTCACCCCGCGCAGTTCAGCTTGAGAATTGGCTCTAACAGTAATAGATTGACTGCCAAAACTGGGGCTATTATAATCACCACTACCCACCAGGATAATATCCTTACCTTTACT
>CAKZMA010001199.1 GCA_937127375.1 uncultured Coleofasciculus sp.
TAGTACTCAACAGATTGTTGAGAGGACTGACCTTGGGAGAGTCTCCCCGTGCTGCACGTTCTTCTACTTTCTTTTGGAGCTTTTTTTCAAGATTTCCTCTTCTACCAAAATCTTCATCAAGGGCAGGTAAGGTTAGCCACTGGAAGTTAGCAATTCCGCGAGTTGCAAATACTTTGAGCGTTTCTTTAGCTTGCTCATAGCCCTCGGATTCTGGTAACCTAGGACGCAGGTTAAGGTCTTTCTGTTGGTTGCCTTCTAGAGAAAAGTAGATATCTTCAATTCCACCGATAGGATATTGAGAAATAGCCCAAGTGGGTTGTATGTCTAGGACAGCAATATTGAGCGGTTGAGAAGAGGTATTCTTAACCCGTAAATATACTAGAGTCCCCTGTTTGAGGGTTAAGTTAGCTGGATTTGTAAATGGCTGTTTTTTTCCGTCAAGCAATTCAAATTGTAGATAGTCAGCCAGCTCCGAAGCTGGATTATCTAGTGCCTGAACGGCTTGATATTTCGCTAAATGGACTAAGCGCTTGACCACTCCTTCTGCCGCCTCTGGAGCGCCAATTTGCAGTGGATTTCCTAAGTTTTTAATGGGTGTGGCAATACTAATTTCGTACTCGCCATTTCTGCCAACTGCAACTTGATAGTGAGCCTCTTGGTTGTCACCTGGTTGCACTTCAACAACCCAACCATTCCCTGCCAAAGCTTGCCGAACTGGTTCTAAAGCTTCCTTTTGTTTACCAACCCACTCCGGGGGTAATTCATGCTCCTTGTCACCTACCTCTTTCTTGTCAAATAAACGGACTCGACGCACGAGATCGACAGGTGCAGATACCATAACAGCAGGAGCACCTGGTTCAATTGTTCCTGTAACCTTAATGCCTCCCTCTTCCGGTTCCAGAATTCTAGCCACTGATCTTGAGGCTTGAACGTCTTCGAGTTCAACAATCGCCAGTTGCTGTTGCTTATTGGAAAAATCTGTTGCATTCAGTGGGTAGATGGCAAATCGCGTACCACTACTGAGTCCATGAGCTAACCCTGCATTCAAGGTGACTTGCTTTTGGTTGGAATCTACACTGCTAACTATCACGCTGTAGTGGGTAGGTAAGCTCTCGTTCCCAAATACTGCGCGAGTGCCATCACCCAGCAACATGGGTAACTGTTGGGGAAACTTACTCTGAATTTGAGCGCAAACGCGATCATACAGCTTTCTGAAACTCAATCCAGTGGAACTGGTCGCCAGAGTCTGAATTAGCCAGTAAGTCAGCGCTCCATGTCGCTCCTTACCGTCAAACGCATACTCGTAGGCATACTCATGAGGGCGGCAGGCTGCTAAAAGAACGTAATTATTTAATGGAGGAACCCATGCAATATCCCCACCTTCTCCAGTCACAGCCTGCCAGTTTTCAATCAACTCCTTACGTGAAGCAACCGAGCTTTCCTTGTCTCGCTGTGCTTCGTCGATTCCATCTCCTGCTCGGATAGCAGCATCGCCTCGGGTTGCTCCTCCAGAGTGACAGCTATCCATAATAACTGTGACAATCAACCCTTTGTCCGTCATCCGCTTCAAGAGCGTCGTCAACTCCACATCCCGCAGATAGCGACCCTCGCGATCGCCAACATCCATTGGTACAATACCTTCATCATATTGGTCAGCCCCCCCCCTTAGTTCTGGATAGATGGTTGTCGCCCGTCCTCCATGTCCAGAGTAGTAAATGTATACCTGCTCTCCTGGTTGCGCTATTTCCGTAATGGCATTAAACTTCGCCACAATATTTTCATAAGTTGGTTCCGGGTCTTTGGTTTCGATTGTTTCAGCGACTTCAGGATTCGGAGAAGTCAGCTTGAAAACCCGTTCGGCTGGAATCTTCAGTGTCTCTAAGAGGTAGCTTGCTACAAGGTTAATGTCCCGCACAGCTCCTTTAAGGCTCTTGTACAACCGATTGGGTAGGTAGTGGTCAATACCAATTAATAAAGCGTAAATGTTCAGTATTTGCTCAGGTTGGTCAGCCATTTTTACATCAGCTTTTTGATATCTGTGTCTAATTCAGAGCGTTGCTGCACCAGCAGAGTTCTGGAATCGCAAGTTTCAAGCTCTTCAGTAAGCTCTGCCAAGTCAGCAACGCATCCTTAATAAAAGTTAATTAACTTGTTCACCCACCTCATGATTTCCGTAGCTGTTAATTTTCGTGACTACACCTGTGGCGAAGCGGGTTCCGGAACTTTCCGTAAACCTTTACAAAATTTCATTTTTTGGACGGCGGACAAACTCAGAAGCTTGCTCTAAGTTCTTCTCAGACGGCAGGTAGCTCAGCTAGCACAAGCATTGCGCGACTGAGCGTTTTGTTAGAGAGGGAAGCACCGGGGGTGTAAACATCACGCTTTGTAAGTCGAACATCAGTAAAAACATAGCGCTTTTCTGACAAAACAAACTCTCACGGAAAAACTATCTCATCTCTAGCGACTGCTCAAAAAAACTCGAACCTACTTTAGCCTCTTCCATCGATTGGAAGGAATTTTTTTTTATCCATCCCTACAGAATCATGCTCCAAAAGCTAACCCCATCACCCTATCAAACCTGCATTCTTCAAGCTGTTTCCCAAAACCTCGTCCTACCCATTAAATCAGGAATCGGTGTCATTGCTTTAGCCGGAACCGGAAAATCCACACTTATTACTCTAATTGCTGAAACGATTCAGAAGCAGGGCATTCAGCCTGAAGAGATAGTCGTCCTAGTCTTCGGGACTAAAAACAAAGAAGACTTGATGAAGTCTATCCAAGCAAAATTGGGGACAAAGTGGAGTCGATCTGTCCGAACTATTCATTCTTTAGCTTATTCTATCTACAGAGAGAGTCTGAATGTCAGTTCCGCTAAAGTTAACCCCTACAAATATGAAACTATTGCCTCTAAGTTAGGCTGGATTACCGGAA
>CAKZMA010001200.1 GCA_937127375.1 uncultured Coleofasciculus sp.
TCGTCTTGGGGATTAGTCAAGACAGGATGATGACGAAGGCGATCGCAGAGAATTTCTAAGGAGGCTTGCCAATTAGCAGGAAATAAATGAATTTCACCGAATTTCTCAGTTATAACGTGTCTGCTGTCAGAACTAAATCCTAACACGCTTACTATACCTTCATTCTCAAAGTTTGCTATAGCTTTGCCTTTCATATCAAAGAGTTGTAAAGCAGTAGCGCGGAAACCAGGACTAAAATGCTCTTTAGCTATTGCGAACATTCTCCCATCGGGGCTAATGGCAGCAACATTAGCTTCTTTGTCGTTTGGGAATGAATCTAATTGTGTCCCTTGGAAGTTGAAAATCTCAATTTTGTCTGGTTTGATTACTATGAGCTTATTCTGTTTATGATTAGCGGCTGCAAACCAAACTTCACCCGACAGCTCAATTTTTCCTAATTGAGAATTTGTTTCTCTTTGATTGATTAGAATTAATTGTTGGAGAGTAGCAGGAGTACCTGGTGTTTCGCTTGAAGATGCTGAGATAGTTTCTACTGTTATCACTGTCTGACCATCGTACCCGAAAAACTTCTTGGGATATCGTTGCTGAGAAACAAATGGAGTGCTTTTACCATCTGTCTCAATTAGACTTTCGCTTTTCCCTTGAATTTCAATTGCTTCGTCTTGTTTATTTAGATTTAACTGACGACCAACTAAATCCCAAACCTCTAACTGCTCATTGAATTGATTCCTAAAAAGACTAGCAACATCGTTAGGAAAATTTTCTACGCTCCACAGTCTAACTGTGCCATCACTACCTGCACTGACAAGATGCTTTTTATCGGAACTCATTGCCAAGGCATTCACCCTGCCTTTATGACCAATAAATGAAAATAAATCTCTCTCTTTCCATGAGATGAAGGTAACTAAATTACTACGATCACCCCGATCATTACCACCGCTAATAATCCTGTCAGTCTCAGAGTCTACTAAAACAGCGCGAGAACAGTCTTCATGTACTGTGAATCCTTCAGGAGTTCTAAAGTCACTATGAGATTTATCGAGTGTTTTAATTGTTATTGAATTACCCTCTGCCCATTCACCAATACAGATACTGAAGAAGATACGATTTTTAAAAGATATCGACTCAACTGGTTCTGCAGATCTTCCTTCCCATAAAACTTGGGTGGTCTCATTTAACAGATCATGTAATATTAATCCAGAATCATAGCCAATAGCTAATTGTTGTCCATCAGGGCTAAATGCGATAGATCTCGCTAATGGAGGATATACTTCGTAATCGTGATTCTGATCTACATTTTTATCTTCTAAAGTCAAAATATTTTGTTTCTTGCAATTTCCATTTCTTAGTTGTAATTGATGTATCTGATTGTTGGGACCTGCATTAACTAAAAAAGTTTCATTTTTAGGATTAAATTCCACTATTGTCTTAAGGTCAAGACCGTATATTGATTGATAATAAATGTTATCCTCCTCGCTTGGAGAGTCACACACAAGAGAGTGATCTTCCAATCGACGAATTTTTACATTTCCATTGCTATCAGCACTTGCTAAAAATTGCCCCTTGTGACTAAATGCCACACTTGTAGCTGAAGAATCCGGAAAATTTTCTATGACTTCTTTTGAAAAGTCTAGAAGATCAATAAGTATTACCTTGCCATCTGCCCCAGCACTAGCGATTGTTTGACCATCAGGACTCATGGCAACAGATAAAACTTGTCCTTCATGTTCATTGAAAACATTTTCCTCTCTTGCTCTCTGAATACCATCCAACAAAACACTCTCTGTTGAACTCAAAAGATTTGTGTAGTGAGCTGCGCTTTGTCCTGCGACGTAGATGGATCTAACTGCTGCTTGAGTTGGGTCTGTGGTCAATAGATTTCTTGCCGTGGCAATATTTTCTCTCAATACTGTCTCTTGTCTTAATCGCTCAGAGCGCCACCAGAAACCTCCTAGTAAGACAGCAACACTGATCGCCGTTATCACCGTCAGTTGAGTTCTTCTAAGTTTTTCTTTTTCTAGCTGATCGCGCTTATCCCGACTTTGCTCTAAAAACTGATTGGCTGTTGGACTAAAACCACCAAGAACCTGATTAAAGGTTTGATTCTGCCTCAGTTCTAAAGCCTGCTCTAAGCGAGATCCCGACCACAAGTCCTCAGATGATGTTGTCTTTTGCCACTGAATCACATCATCATTTAAACGATTCCGCAGGGCGATCGCCTGACGGTTTTCCGCGATCCAAATATTCAGCGTTTTCCAAGAGGTGAGTAATACTTCATGGGCGATCTCGATTGTGCTGTCTTGAGACTCTTTTACCCGATTACTCACCAGCAGGTTTTGATTCACTAACTGAGTTAAAACAGTCTGCTCTAGCGGCTCACTAAATTCTGAGCGGTTAGCGCGTCGTCGTACAGGTTTCCAGTCTGTTCCAGATTTTGTATCTGCACCAATATCAACTAACTTGAGACAAATTCTCCGGGTAGCGACTTGTTCGGCGTCAGACAAAGCACTGTAGATGCGATCAACATGCTGCTGAAGTGCGCCCCGCACCCCACCTAACTTGTGATAGTTGCTGAGATTGAGCGTCCGATCCTCAATGCTCTCAGTCTGAACTTCCATCTCCCAGAGCAAATTCAAGGTGTATTGCAACAGAGGTAAATATCCGGCTTGTCCCTGTACATCATCAATAATTTCCTTCACTAATCCTGATTCAAACACCACGCCATGATGAGCAGCAGGTTGCTCAATAGCTAGGCGTAACTCATCTGCTTGCAAATCAGCAATCATCGGACGATGCTTATCCGTCAGTTTAATCAGAGCCGGATAGGGACTCAAGCGATCTAGAAAGTCTGTCCGCATGGTTGCTACCAGTTTAACTGAGTGATCGCTCTTTTTACTTAGGGTATTCACAAGGTTGACTAACCCTTGGATAAAAACATCCCGCTTGTCTGATTCAGTAGTAGTAAATAACTCCTCAAACTGATCGATCAGGATAAACCAGTAGTCATCTTGATGTTTGAGCGATCGCATCACTTGAGTTAATGTTTCCGGCTTAACAAGACGAGCAAGCTGTGCGTCTGATTGTTTATACTTGCCCAATAAAGTGGCATAGAGTGAATCAAACGGATCTCGATCCGGCGTAAAGACTAGACTGACAAAATGACTGCCCCATTGTTGAGCCAACCAAGGAATTAAACCGGCTCGAATGACTGAAGACTTGCCACTTCCCGATGCTCCCAAAAGCAAAATCAGATTAGTGTGTTCTAGCTCGTTCACCAAGCCAGTAAGACATTGATCTCGCCCAAAAAACCGCTCCTTATCCTCTAACTCAAACGTTTTCAATCCCTTATAGGGTGATGTCGTAATGAGTGTCCGAGTCTTGATCTCTTCCACTGAGATCTGGATAATTTGCGTCTGATTGAACGTCACATTTTGACTATTAACCACAGATACATCGTGGATAGCCTGTTCATTACTGCCGTTACCGGCATTTAGGGGAACTTCCTGTATCATCAGATCACCATCCAAGCTTTCGCCACTAAACTAGCCACTTTATTTACGGGTTCTGCCAGTTCTTCCACACCTTCCAATCCTTTTTTCAAGGTTGAAATTGTTTGACTGACTAAATCTTTATCAGGTTGTGCTTTTTCTACTTCTTTCTGGATCGTCTGGATCTTTGCCTCTGCCCCTTCCTTGACCAGAGGATTAAGCGTATCATGGCAGGCGATCGCCTGTTTCAACCTTTGTAATAACTCCAGGGCTTCCTGCAAATCAGCCTTTGGCAATGTTGCTTGAGTCTTGCTTTGGTTGATCTGGCTTCCCCCATCGGCTTGAAGTTGACTCAGATCAATATCGCTACTTCCCGTAATATTGACTCCACTCATGCTTTGACTCTTCGCAGGACGTGTTGAGTCCGACGGCACAGTATCTAAAACACTAGAGAGTTGCCGCTGTAATTCCAGCTTCTGTTCAGAAGTTAAAGTTTTGATGATGTCTAAAACATCACCGACACTGTAAGTAGGCATAGGTCAAGTAGGCATAGGTCAAAATTTTGGAAGCATTTACCGAAAAATAACTCATCTTCCTCTCAAAGACTTCTAGAGGGTGTATGCAACTTACTTTTTAAGGAAAAATGGTCTGCCCCGTGAATTGTTAAGCTTGGAGCTAGGATTTACAGCACTTTCTAACACAGTGTAGTCCAGTCACCAGGAAATAGTTTTTTCCTACTCTTGTGTTGGTGGATTATAAGCTGTCATGCATTTAAATTGGGTATTAGCAGCGAGCAAGATGCTCGCACT
>CAKZMA010001201.1 GCA_937127375.1 uncultured Coleofasciculus sp.
AATTGACTGGTTTGGGTCAGATTACTAGGGAAACAATCAATGAAATCGTACTGACACCCAATATTGTCATTCATATCATAAATGAAGAGTGAAGCCGTTTTACGATTTTTCCTCGACTCTGTAGCACCGCCTGAGAACGAGGTGGCGTGGCATTTCTTATACCAATCGGTTATTTTCTGTTGATCCGCCTCGTTACCTGCCACATATTCAAGTTTCAGACCCGAACCATACTCGACTGCACCAGGGGTTGCTTGAGTTTGGGTTTTTCCCCCTCTTCCACAACCAATTGCTCCGCTACCTGCTGCCACTTTCATTTCAATCGGAGGAATTGTACATTTTTCGATGACTAACTCCATACCATCACAGTCAAAGTAGAAAGCTGCGTTAGTGTTATATTCAATATCCGCCATGGTTCAACTCCCAGATCATTCAGTTAATTAGATTTAATTAGATTGCTGCTGATAATCAAATATCCCAGATGTTTTACATCACGCGGGTGCAATTTTCGCACACTACCGTCCAGGTTTCTTTCAGATAATCTTTGCCGTTGACATCTAATTCAGCAATGCTCATTTTCGAGATCCACGCTTCCTTGAAGTCCCATTGAGCTACAACCTCATCAGCATTATTGTAGGCAAAGATACTTCCTGTTTTTTTGCTATCTGCCCATTTGCCCTCACCACCATCGGAGGGAGGCAGACAAGCTTTGAACCATTTCCACATGGTTACGCTGGCGCTGGTGGGACTTGGGCTAGAAATGCATACCGCCTCAAAGGTAACGACTTCCTCAAAGCCAGCCGAGTTAATCTGCCGCTCGGATTTCCCACCTTTCATGGCACCAACCACGGCAGCTTCACCCGCTAGTTTCGGCTTGTGCTCAGGCACTTTCACACTAAAAAACGAAAGTTCACCCATGCCATCAATATCTAAGGAAAAACTACTAGGGGCAAGGGCTTTTACTAAATCAGCCATATCTTTATCTCCTTACAGTCACTTGTCAACGTTTTGTTTTGATCCGTTTCCGATATAGAACTTAACAAATTGACAAAACCATCAAGCCATAATCAGACATTTTAACAGTTAGAGACTTCTGTTATAGCATGAATTTTCGCTCAGAGCGATTACAAAATGTCAAGGTCTGTGAGTTGCTGTTAAGCGTTCGATGAAATTCCAGTTCCTTCCCTTTGTATTGGATGTTTCTCAATCCTTTTTCGTTACAATTATTTACTTTGCCTAAATTCAGGGCGACCCGATGTAGGGGCGGGTTTTACTACTATCTTTTCGGTTGCACCTCGATGTGACTAAACCCGTCCTGTAGTTGTCCATTAATCCAAGCGGGTCGCCCCTACATGGCGTTTTAATCCCTACCTAAGGCGATTGCTTGGGTAGGATTCAGAACCTATTGATTCGGTGCCCACTGACTAATCCGAAATATTACAAATTCAGCCGGACGTACTGGACAAACACCGACTTCTACATAGAGACGACCCAGCATAATCGTCTCATGGGTGTTAATTTCCCCATCGCATTTGACGTAGAACGATT
>CAKZMA010001202.1 GCA_937127375.1 uncultured Coleofasciculus sp.
TTCCCCATCTTCCCCATCTTCCCCATCTTCCCCATCTTCCCCATCTCCCCCATCTTCCCTAGCTCCCCCAGCTCCCCCAACTCCCCCAGCTCCCCCAGCTCCCCTCACTACCTAACTATCGGGCATTATCCCGGCGATAATCGCGGCTAAAATTGCCACACCAAAGGCGACGCGATACCAGACAAAGATCCAAGTGTTTGAGGTTTGTAGGTAACGAATCAGCCACGCGATCGCAGCATAAGAAAATACGGCTGATGATATCACGCCCACGGTGAGAGGCATGAATCCCCCCTCCCCAACTCCAGATTCTAATAAATCCTTTAACTCGACTAACCCCGCTAGGGTAATCGCTGGGATACCTAGCAAAAAGGAAAAGCGGGCGGCTGTTCCTCTATCTAAGCCCATAAACAAGCCCGCTGTAATTGTTGAACCCGATCGCGATACGCCAGGAACGAGTGCCAAGGCTTGAGCAAATCCCATCAAGATGCCATCCTGCATCCCCAATTTATCGAAATTGCGCTCTCTTGTACCGATCTTTTCGGCAACACCCAACAACAGCCCCATAAAAATTGAAGCACAAGCGATCGCGACGGTACTCCGCAGGGACGAATTATCAAAATCTGGAATAAATATCTTAATTAACAAGCCACAGAAGACAATCGGTAAAGTACCTAAGCCGATACCCACCGCCATGCGAAAATCGTTGGCTTGGTAATCCCTCATCTGAATTGCTTTAATCGTACCTGTGGAAATTTGCCATAAGTCTGACCAAAAATACCACAGCACGGCGGCAATACTGCCCAGTTGAATAATTGCCGTAAAAGCTACCCCTGGATCACCCCAGCCTAATACCACAGGCACGACTTTTAAATGTGCTGTACTGCTAATCGGGATAAATTCCGTTAACCCCTGCACCATTCCCAGTACCAACGCCTGAACTATGTTCATCTGGGAGGTGGATTGGGTTGTGGGTACGGCTACGTCTGTGGATAAGCTGGTGGCAAAACTCTTCAACGGTATGGTGAGTAAGGCACTCAGAAGGCTAATCCTTAAAAATTTGAACCACCGCCACTGCAATTTGATCATGTAAGTAGTCGGATAAGTAGTCGGAGATAATTCAAGTTGAGCATAAGGACAAGAGAACAGGGAACAGTCAGGAGCTGAGGCTTGTTAAAATTCCCAATCCCTAATTACTAATGACCAGTCACCCGCTTTAATCGGAATTCTGGCATAGCTTGATCGCGATCGCAAACTCTCTGGAGGTGCTAGCAGTACACTATAATAGGTCATATCCCCCTAGGGGGGATAATGCTCATGATATATTGAGATATGTAAACATAAGTAAAGAAAATTAAACAAATCGTGTTTCGCAATAGTATGTTTTCTGATACATCCTCCAACTACTCCGATCCATCAGAAGAGGTTTGGCTTTTGATGTCAATCCGTAGCCCCCTGAATGGTCTAGGGATAGGCTCAAAAGCTAGAGTGCAAGGCTGGTGGATGTTTGCTGCTGCCTCATTTCTGGTTTCTGTCCCTGTGTTTGTGCAAGCGCCATTAGTCCGGCAACTTCCCTGGTTGAGTTTACTGTTGACCTTAGGATGGATATGGCTGGGATTCAAGCTACTGGCGCGTCCAGGGATGCGAGTATGGGGAGATTTGTTACTGGGTTTTAGTTGGTGCTGGCTAGCCGGTTCAATTTATTGGGGCTGGCTGCGGGCTGAACCTCTGTTACATTTACCCATCGAAGCCATTGGTCTACCGTTTGCCCTTTGGGGGCTATGGCGGGGTAGAGGCGCTGTCGGTAATTTGTTTTACCTGGGTTCTCTGTTCGGGACGGCTCTCACCGATGTATATTTTTATTTAACGGATTTGATTCCCTACTGGCGTCAAATCATGGACGTTGATCCAGCCTTGATCACCCCGATCTTGCAAGAGGCGACTGCCCAAGTACAAACCCCTTGGGGAATTAGCTGGGCAGCGGTTTTAGGCTGTACACTAGGATTAGTAGGATGTGGGGCATTGACCCGAGGGCGATTGCCGTGGTGGGCATTTAGTGGAGCAGTATTGAGTACAATTTTGGTAGATAGCCTATTTTGGCTAGCAGCTACATGGCAATAAAAGCTCATGAATGTCTACAGTAAACAAATATTGACATCAAACCATAAGGGCAGTGAAGTTTCCGGAATCACTCGTTTGGCTTCAGAATGCATCTACTAGGATATAGATTTAATCCTCTGTTTATTTTTTAACCCGTCGTTGCTTCTGTGCCTGTGGTGACTCTACGATCCACTCCCTATTTACTTCTACCGACTGAGACTGGTAACCGCTACCTCCCCCTGGTGGGTAGTAACTGCTGGACAGTTGGTCGCGGAGATGATAACAATTTTGTCCTCTCTGATCGTTGGATTTCCCGAAATCACGCGATGTTACAGTGTACTGAAACTGGTGATTTCTATCTAATTGATTTGGGAAGTCGCAATGGTTCTTTCGTGAATGGACGCCGAGTGAGTATTCCGGTGACATTACGAAATGGCGATCAGCTGATGTTTGGTCAGACTGAACTGGAATTTCATTCACCATCCGATACCCGTAACCGCGATCGCGATTATAGCCAACCTCCAAGTAGTGAAACCCTAACCTCTACGTTACATGTGCGCCGTCTAATGTCGGTGATGGTGGTGGATATCCGTGACTTTACGGTGCTAACTCGCCAACTGGATGAAAAGATTCTCTCTGCCGTGATTGGCACCTGGTTTCGCCAATCGGGAAATATTATCCGTAAATCGGGAAGTTGGGTGGATAAATATATTGGCGATGCAGTGATGGCAATTTGGTTTCATGGGCATAAAGGGATGAGTAAAGACGAAGCCATGAATGTGTTGCAAGCGGTTAGCGATTTGCACAGGATGACGGCATCCCTTTCTAGTCAATACCCCCTACCTTTCCCGTTACGCATTGGTACAGGAGTGAATACGGGTTATGCGATGGTGGGAAATACGGGCAGTGGAGATCGCCCTGACTATACTGCAATTGGCGATACAGTGAATGCGGCGTTTCGTCTGGAGTCGGCGACGAAACAAATTGGTCTGGATATTGCTTTGGGAGAAGATACCTATAGCTATCTGGAACAGCTAGGATACAAGAATCTGGGCTTTAAACAACATATTGTTAGTTTGAAAGGGTATGAGAAGCCAACCACCACTTATGCGGGAACCTATGCTGATCTGAATAAGTTCTTAGCGACTCGCTGTTC
>CAKZMA010001203.1 GCA_937127375.1 uncultured Coleofasciculus sp.
GAGATTGAAACTCACTTGCTAAGCGGGTAATTTCGGGCCAAGAGATGACCAGACTGTTGTAGGCAATGCCTTCGGCTGCCCAACCTTTTCTGTCGCACAAGTTATAGAGTCGATAGGCTAAATCCCGGGCAATTTCGCCTCTATCGCCGAGTTTGGCGAGTAGTTCAGCTGCGCCGATTTCACCTTGTTGGTCAAGTTCACGGATGAGGTATTGGGTGACTTCCCAATCGGGCATTCGGTTATCGCTGTTGGGATTCCAGTCTGATTTGAGTTCATCGCGTTTGAGCAGGCGAACTTTGCCACCCTTTGCCTCTAGGATTCCCGCATCAACCATGCCACTAACACTGGTATTTTTGGCTTTGGAAAGGGTTTCAGCATCACCATACTGTCCTGGGTTGAATTGATACTGCTCGAACCAGGTGAGCGCCCAACGGGTATCGCTGTCAAATGCGCCTTCTTGTTCGGTGAGATATTCGTCGAGGATTTGGTTGATCAGTTGTAGGGCGGTGCGAACCCGCATGGGGGAACCGTCGTTTTCGAGAACGGCGGCGTATTGGGAGAAGACTGCCATACCGGGTCCGATGCTGGCTTGGGCGAGGTCTACAGGGGCGATGTTGCCTTGTTGCAGGGTTTTCAGGGCTTTGGGGAGTTGGCGTTTGAGTTCGGTGAGGAATTGGCGGCGGGTGGTTTTGGGTGCGTCGGTGGGGCGGGGGCGACAGACTAGGACGATGGAAGAGGCGAGGGCGTTGGCGCCAATGCTGACTGATCGTGCGCTACGTTCTGTCCGCATAGGCCAAGTTCCACCAATACTGAACTCAGCTTTGATTAAACCTTCCAGCATTGTTTCCCAACCTGTTGAGGCAACGGATTCATCTGATTTTCCTTTTTGTTCGGCTTCGGCTTGTTTGAAGGCGTAGTAAACCGTAAGGGGATAATCAGTATGAGAGATGTTATGCATTCGATGGAATGCTTTGCCTAATCCCTCTTCAAAAAATGTCTGAGCTTTTCGTTTATCGCCACCAAATCGGTAAGGTGTCGCAACAAGTTCCTGAGTTTTGGGAACAAGAAGAGTACTAAAAAGGTTTTGATAAATAAATTGGAGAGATCGGCGAAGCCAAACATAGAAAAAGTCAGAGAGATCTGCGTACCCAATGTTGTCGTAGTAAGGGGGGTCTGTTGAAACTACAAGATTTTGCCTATCTATATTCAACTGCGTTGCATCATGTTGCTGACCTTTTCCAGTAATTTGTGAAGAAGTTAATTTTTCCAGAGTTTCTGTAATTCCACGCAACGTGATTGCGAAATCTCCCGCCGCTTGAGCGAAGATGTTAACCTCTGTAAAATCCCAAACCATTGGTAGAGCTTGTCTTGCGAAGGTTGCTTTTGCTTGATCTCTACTTTGACTCCAAATTACTAAGGCACTGTTGTAGTCGCAAATTTTGCTAGCTCCCAATCCTAAATAAGTTGCGATCGCATCTCCATAAGCCCTTACCCCAGTCCCCCCATCATTCAATGGCACATCATCATTGGGCATCCCCACAGAGATAGCATCTTGAATCGCTTTTTCCCTGGCTTCACTGACTAAATCGCTGAAGGTGGTTAATGCAACCAGTTGGCGATCGGTGAAGAGATCTCCATAAGTTGGTAATCCATAAATTTGAGGACGAATATCACGAGTATTGTCAGGGAGTTCTGCTTCCGGCTTCCAGTGTGGGTGTGCTGATTTAGAAATTTCTACGTGGTGTCTATTGGGTGAAAGATACGTTCGTCCTGATTTTCCTTCAGCAACGATCGCCATAAGCTGCGATCCCATTCCTACTTTGCAACCTTCACTGCGAACATGATCAAACGGTACAGGTGTATCACAAGCAATGCACTTCGCCCCCTTGCGTTCCACCGTTCCCTCTGGTACTTTCCCCTTTCCCCTCTTTACCTCAAACTGAATTTTGGGCGGAGTCTGTTCCCGATCAATGACAGGCTCAACCCAAGCCTCTTTCCCCTTCTTCGTTGAAAGCGAAAACTTGTTGGTCAACGGCATCTGACAGCCACAAGCCGGGTTGGGACATTTCACCGTTCTTGCCCACAGCCAAGCAATTACTGTTGCTTTTACTCCCCCATACTCTTTGGGTAACTCCACCTTCGGGTACAAATGCCCAATCCGCTTAAACGCCTCATCCCGCATCCACTTCCCGTAATAGCGCACATCCGCCGCTAATCCCTGCGCTCCCTTCCAAGCCGACATTCCCTGCTTCTGGCGATCCTCTGGATTAATCGGTGGCAGATCCTTAAACTTCGGTGGAATCTCAATCAGCGCCTTATTAATCAACACCGCCACCGGATTCAAATCACTCCCATGAGCCTCCAACCCCAAGCGCTGCGCCTCCAACGGAATCGAGCCACCCCCAGCAAAGGGGTCATAAACAGGCGGCGCATACTTGGCAATATACTCTCGTACCGCTTCTGGCTTCGCAGGAGGTTCTTCCCCCCGTTCCCACGCCAAACATCGGGCAATCTCTCGCTGGGCGGCTTCCAGCACCTTCGATTTTGGGTCATTCACCTCATTCCAGGACACCAAACCCCGAACCACCTGCTTCTGATTCCCTTTTTTATCAGTCTCAACTACAATCCGCCCTAAAATATCAAAGAGTCGCTGCCGTTCCCGCTTCTGGTCTTCCTCAGTAGGAAACCTATCCGACCAACTGGACGGATCATCGACCAGAGAAGCCCATAGGACTGCTCTAGCGGTTGCTGTTGGTTTCCGTGACCACCACAGATGCAGCGTTGAGGGATGCCCATGGCGAATCGACTTTTCCCGAGCCGATTCTGCATTAATGGCTTCTAGAGGCAGGGCAACTTCAATCAGCTTCTTTCTCATCGGGTGTTATTGGCTATCCACACTAAAATACTGAGTACCTGTTCAACCGGAGGAACCGGATAATCTGTCAAATCCACTGTTACTATACTGTCCTCCAACTTAAGAAACCGCCAAGCCGTTCCTGTGGTGACACTGCCATAAATCGTGGGAATGGCTTGTTGATTCGCCCGGTTAAAGCGCTGCGCCGCCACCATCTCAGCCAAACACTGTCCCATCCCTCGCTTCAAGTCGTCTTTTTTCGCTTCCACCACCACCAAAACCGGGGCTTCCACCGCAATTTGCTCGGGGGATTGACTGATTAAAAAGTCACAGATGCCATTGAGTCCAGCTTTGGGGTCTACATTGAACTCTTCTCCTGAAAAAACGCTGATTTTCCGCTCTAAGACGTGCTGAACCTCCAACAGAACCGGATTAATAATCGCCTCAGAGCGAGCTTTTTCATTACCCACAGCGATCGCCCAAGGAATATTACGCTGAAGCATTTCCTGCAAGAGGGAACTGGGTTGCACTTCAGGGAGAACCGGAAAAAAGCGATCGCCCTCAATCGTCTTCAAGCCAAAATCTTGCTTCGCCTTTGACCAGGTGAATTCTCGATAACTCATATCGGTTGCTCCCCCCGCTCCCATAACTCCTGCCAGTGGTAGTTCACACTACTCGCCCCAAAATCTGGCTCCCGTTGAAACGGCTCCTTCACATAGCGCACCACACAGCCGTTTCCTGGTAGCTTATACTCTCCCCTCGCTTCCCGAACCACAAACGCATCCCCTTCCGGGAATTTTCGATTAGGGGGAACCTGCACCAACGCCAAACTATAATTGTCTGGCTGATTCAGAGCCGTGAGGATTTCATTTTTGGTGACCGTGACGGTATCCGCTCCTTCTATTCTGCCCTTGACTTCAATAAACCGCAGCCGTCCGGTTCCAGGTACGACTGATTCGATGTCATAGCCACACTTTTTGGCACTAACATCCTGAGGCTGATAACCGAATGCTTGTTCCTCTGCCATAACTGCTTCCATTGCCAACTGTTCTACCCGCTTGGTTTCTCTGGCAAACATTGTGGCAGTCGAGTCCCGTTTGCCTTGCAGCCGTTGCAATAGTCCGATAGGCACGACCAGCGCCCCACCAACCACCACAGGCGGCATCGGGGACAGCTTGCGTTCCTGTTCCAATTCAGACAAACGCTTCTGTAGCCGTGCGGCTAACTCATCTGCCCGTTGTTGGGCTTTTGTCGAGTTGAGCTTGGCATTGGGCTTACCTGCTTGTTCCTGTAACCGCAAATCCGCCGCCCGTTGATCCCAATAGTTAATTTCCTTGGTTAGCCGATCCTTAACCGCCCGAACCGTCTTTTCAATTAACTCTTGTTTACGTTTCCCCACCTCTTGGAGATGGGGAGCAACCAAGTGAGCAATGGCATAGCTGGTGGCTTTACTTTCAATCTCATCTCGAAGCCCTACACGACCCAGAACCGATGCCACGAGCGGTTTTTCGGCTTCCTCTAGGGGTCGATAGTCGAGATAGGGAGCATAACCTGCCCCCTTAGCCTGTCCGGTGGTGTCAATTTCCACATACTGCATTCGGCGAGAGACAACCCGACGCCGCCCCTCTCGTTCTGTGCGAGCATCCTGGATGGAATGCTCCAAGTAAACCAAGGCACGTACCGCTTCACCCGGATCATTTTGATCCACTAAAATGGCTCCCTGTCGCAGCAAATCACGGTGGCGTTCTAAGATCAGGTCAAGGGTGGCATCTAGGAGGGGATGACCGGGACAGATGAAATCCGCCAGGGGTTTTCCAGGAACGCTAATCAGTTCCTTCTCAAAGCAAACCCGCTCATAGCGCCGCAGAATCGGATCACCTATGCCAATCTGTCGATCGCGATTACGAATCACCGCTGGGACATGGGTAATCTCATAGCGCTTGAGTTCCCGTTGGCGAATTGTACCCCCCAAGCGTTGAAAAGCTGCCAAGAAAAAGGAGGCAATAAAATGGGGCTGAAGTTTCCGCGCTTCTGCCCGTTCCATGTCCTCTCGGATTTGCTGCACCTTCGTCGCATCCATAGAGTCTCGCGCCAAGGCACGTTCTTCTAGCAATTCCCGTAGCCGCCCTTGATCGAGGCGATCAGCGACCACCTGATTAAGTTTCGCTTTGATATCCTCGCGATCGCCATAACGAATCGCTTCGATCAGCAGTTCCCGCAATTCCTTCCCCGCGATCGCTTTCCCCAAGACATCGAAAACCTTGCCGCCGAGCGCGTTTTGCTCCTTTTCCAGTTTCTGCAGCAGCGCCAGATACACATCCCCCTCGCGGGTTTCCCCAGCCACCAGATTCCAGAGGTGACAGACTTCCGTTTGCCCAATCCGGTGAATCCGCCCAAAGCGCTGCTCCAGACGATTGGGATTCCAAGGCAGGTCATAGTTCACCATCAGGTGTGCCCGTTGCAGGTTAATCCCTTCACCCGCCGCATCTGTAGCAATCAAGACTTCGACGGTTGGATCTTGCTTGAAGGCTTCTTCTGCCTGTTTACGAGAGTCTCGACTCATACCGCCATGAATCGTAACAATGGCTTCAGGACGACCTAAAAGCGTGCCGATGCGTTCCGTCAAATAGTTTAAAGTATCTCGATGCTCGGTAAAAATCACCAGCTTACGCCGATGACCCCCAGCATCAAACATTTCTGCCTGATCTTGCAAGAGTTTCGATAGCTCCTCCCATTTGCGATCCTTGCCACTGCGCCTCACCCGCAGTGCCAGATTTTCCAGTTCGCCTAGCTGATCGATTTCGGCTTGCAGTTCAGTAATAGTGCGAGCGGCTGTCGCCAGATCAATGACCTCTTCCTCCGTCGTTTCCCGCTCCTCACTAGAAGACTCCTCAAAATCATCGTCCCAGTCGTCCAAATCGATAGTCAGTCCAAATTCCAATTCCAAACTCAATCCGCGCGATCGCATTTTCTCGTCTCGCAGACGTTTCTGCAACCGCTCCCGCCGCCGTCGCAGGGACTGATAAATCGCTTCGGGGGAGGATGCAAGGCGACGTTGCAAGATGGTCAAGGCAAAGCCAACGGTGCCTTTGCGTCCATTATTAGCAAGGGCTTCAGCCCGATTGAATTCCTCTCGCACATAATCCGTCACCTGCTTATAGAGAACCGCTTCCAAATCAGACAGCAAATACTGGGCGGTGTGTGCCAGACGTTCTGGAAACAGAGGCTTGCCATCAAACTTGAGCAAATCTTCCTTAACCAAGCGACGAATCATATCCGAGGTATCACAAATATGCACCCCATCCCGGAAACGCCCTTCAAAGCGATCGCCATCCAGTAGCATCAGGAAAAGCTGAAAGTCCTCTTCCTTACCATTATGGGGAGTCGCTGTCATCAGCAGGAAGTGACGAGTCAGCGTTGAAAGCAGCTTACCCAACTTGTAGCGCTTGGTTTCCTTAATTTCTCCCCCAAAAAATGAGGCTGACATCTTATGCGCCTCATCCACCACCACCAAATCCCAATCCGTTTTACCAAGCTTAGCTTGCAAATCCTCATTCCGACTCAGCTTATCCAGCCGGACGATAACCAACGACATTTCGGCAAAAGCATTCCCGGTGCGAGCCGCTTCAATGCGGTCATTCGTTAAAATCTCAAAGGGCAGATGAAACTTGTGAAACAGTTCATCTTGCCACTGTACCGCCAGACTCCCCGGACAGACAATCAGACAGCGTTGCAAATCCCCCCGAATCAGCAACTCCCGGATAAATAACCCTGCCATAATCGTTTTCCCCGCCCCCGGATCATCCGCTAAGAGGAACCGCAGGGGCTGACGGGTGAGCATCTCCCCATAGACGGCTGTGATCTGGTGGGGGAGGGGTTCGACGAGGGAAGTATGGACAGCCAGCAGTGGGTCAAATAGATGAGCTAGCCGAATGCGATGGGCTTCTGAGACGAGTCGAAGTAATGCGCCATCACCGTCAAAACTCCAAGGTTGCCCTTCCGTGACGATATCTAATGTCGGCTCTCGGTCTCGAAAGAGGAGTTCGGTATGAGGTTGTCCACTAGCATCTTTATAGGTTAACTCAATCACATCACTGCCGTGCCACTTAGCGTCAATGACAGTGACATGGTGATTGGGCAGGATACCTTTAACAGTTGCACCACGAGTGAGGTCTTCAAGTTGAGCCATCTTAAGAGTTTTCAAGAATAGAACCGATGAGACAAATCAGGTTCCCAATGGCATCATGGTTGCTCCGAGAGGAGCGTCTCGCTGAATTGGAATTAACTGTTCATTTATAGCTAATTTCTAAATTAACGCCTAGTTTATTTTATGTCAAGTATACTATTAATTTATGGATGTATAAATCACTTCTTACTTGAGAGCCACCCAGGAAATAAAGTTATGTAATTTAATCAGTGAATCGACTTGATTAAAACCACTATCATACAACATTTGCACCTGTTGGGCTTCGGTTAAAGGCACTAACACATTCTCTAGCGCCTCCTTTTTGCGTTCGATTTCAGTACGGGCATAACCATTATGAGCTTTAAAGGCTTCGTAGTGTC
>CAKZMA010001204.1 GCA_937127375.1 uncultured Coleofasciculus sp.
GATGGAAGACGCTGAAATTAGCGGAATAGGCTATCAACAAGGCACACTATTCGGTTACGAAATCCGTGAGTTTTTGCTCGAAAAGTGGAACAGAACCTGTGCCTACTGTGGCGAAAAAGACACCCAACTTGAGATTGAGCATATAAATGCCCGCTCAAAAGGGGGTTCCAACCGAATCAGTAACTTGTGCCTAGCCTGTACCTCTTGTAATCAGAAAAAGGGCAACCAGGATATTAAGGATTTCCTCAAGGGTAAACCTGACCTGCTCAAATGCATCCTGTCTCAAGCTAAAAGACCTTTGGCTGACACAGCAGCAGTCAACGCAACCCGATGGAATCTGTACTATAACCTCAAAAAAACGGGTTTACCTGTCGAAGTTGGCACGGGTGGTCGCACCAAGTACAACCGAACCATCCGAGGTTTAGACAAAACTCATTACTGGGACGCGGCCTGTGTTGGAGCTTCAACCCCAGAGCAGTTAATCACATCAGAAGTTAAACCTCTATTGATTGCTGCTAAAGGTCACGGAACCCGTCAGCAGTGCCGTACTGACAGGTTCGGGTTTCCTAGTCGTTATTGCAAGAGAACAAAATTTCACAAAGGTTTTCAGACGGGTGACATCGTTAAAGCTGTTGTCACTTCTGGCAAAAAGATTGGAACTTACGTTGGGCGGGTAGCCACTCGTGCTACTGGAAGTTTCAATATTTCCACAACAGATGGACTGGTTCAAGGAATCAGTCATAAATACTGCTTGCCACTTCACAAAAAGGATGGGTATTCATACATACAGTGATTTGAAAAATTTAGGGGTATTGAACCCCATAAATTTTTCCTCGTTTCCTCCCGCCGCTAAAACTTTGGCGGTACTCGCTTCGCTTGTCCTAATCCGCCTCGTTTATAGCGGGGGTCTCCACGAGGAGGAAAGATGAAAGGGAACAGGGAATAGGGAGCATGTAGAGACGTAGCATGCTACGTCTGGGAGCTGGGGGAGATAATGACAAAAGACTAATGACAAAGGACTAATCTGCAATTCTGTCCTCAGACTTTAGCATTTTCAAATACTTTCGGATTAAACCAATCGTCACGGCTGGTAATTCAAGCTGAGGAGTCAATCCAACATCCTCCAGGGTTTGAAAGACTTGAACGGCTTTCGGATTGAGATCCGCCAGTCGTTTGCCGATTTCTGGGCTGGTAAATTCCGATTTTTGTCCCCAGATAATTGCTGTGGGAGTGGTCAGTTGAGTAATGTACAGGGATAAGTCAAAGCACAAGTCTCCCCGCACAAACGACAGCGCTGCATATTCAGCATTGGGTTGTTGAGCTGAGGCTAAATAAGCATCCACAATTTCTGAGTAAATTCGGCTGGAACGAGCAAATTGCCGACTTTCCAAGAAACTGCGGATACCGCCTGCAGTGGCGACGCCAGTGCTGTAGAGGACGCGATCCAGAATCGGTGTGCTGATTAACTGAGCAAAAAAGCTACGTGTGTAGTCTTCCCCGAAATCAGAGAGTCCTGATGGAGTGGTGAGAATCAAAGACTTAAACAGTTCAGGACGTGCGATCGCGGCTCGGATTGTCAAAGCGGCGGTTAGAGACGAAGCAACCACTGGTGTTCCTTGAGGACAGGTTTGCTCTAGGAACTCATTAATCGTGGTGATGTAGTCATCAATCTGATAATTGCGTTCAGGATGCTCTGAACGACCCCAACCAATGAGGTCAGGGGCTAAAATCCGATACTCACTGGCAAATGCCGGATAGACCTTTGACCACTCATAGGCTGATGACCCGCCCCCAAAGCCATGCAAAAACACTAATGTTGGTCGTTCTTCTGGCTCAGGGGTTTCTGGGGTTTGCCACGGCATGTCGTCAGCCGTGTAGTATGTCATGCGTCCCAGTGAGGTCACTAAGGAGTGCTGTTTAAAACCGTTGGGTTCAATCATATCTCAACCTTATCGCTATTGCTATCATCCCTGATTCTAGGGTCGAGAGCCTCTGACTTTAAGTTGATTCCCTTAATCCGGAATCTTAGGTCAACGTGAGTCAATCTTTGAGAAAAGCGTTAAAATCATAAATTTTGAACTGAGGGAACTTTTCTCAATATTATTTCATCGGAGGATTTTATGTGAGTGGACGTTTACACACAAAAGGGTACAAACTCATATCAGTAATCATCTAAAAAACACTTGTAGCTTTGAGTGAGACGGTTCCAGGGAGCATCATTGCGGCTGAGTTTCAATTTGAGCATAACCCGCCAGTAAACGTGATTTGCAAGCAGAGCGGAGATATCTGGTGATTTTGAGAGCAGGAGATTTGAGCGGTGTTTGAAACCTAAAACTTGACATTTTTTCTAGGCTTATAGAGTTATAAGCTTTCTGGTGTTCGATCTCATCAATTTATTTATTTGTTGTTTAAAATCTGTTATAACAATGCAATGCAATTTAGAGTTACAGGAAATTATAGATGATAACTTCATCAAGTCGCAAGCGGCGATCGCTTCTCCTGCCTGGGATATAGCTGAATATGAGTCGAGTTTACTCGTGATAAGACCGAAGAGTGTCTGCCTTAATTTGGAAGCTTTAACCTGTTTTGAAGTGGTAGAGCATCAATTTCACCAGTTGGGAGTGACATTTAAAAACGCGATCGCTCTACAGCCCTCAAACCCTGCCTATCCTCCCCGCTCTGGTACAATCGTACTCATGGCGGCACCTAAAAGCGGTTGGCTAGAAGCAACATTTTTGCAGCCGATTGCTTGGTTCTGCTGCTACGTCACCAGTTCCCAGCGAACGATCATGTCTGCTTACGACTCCCAGGGTATGCTTATTGATCAAGTGACGACTCAACCCAATTTAGCTGGATCAGATTCATCTACACCTCCCAATACCCAGCTACAGATTAATGCGCCGAATATCTCTCGCATTACATTCTATGCCTTTGACGGTCAACTCACCCTTGATGACTTAAGTTTTGAGTGTTGAGTGTTGAGTGTTGAGTGTTGACCCTTCACAACCTTCTAGAGCATGGCGCGCGAGTTTTGAGTGTGTAGGGGCGGGTTTCACTATTATCGTTTCTTAACTCACCCGGATGTGACTAAACCCGCCCTGACTGAGTGTTGAGTGTTGACCCAACGCTAGACTTAAGGGCTTGATCTTGAGGCAGAGTTCGCCTATCTTCCCCAGCTCCCCCAGCTCCCCCAGCTCCCCCAGCTCCCCCAGCTCCCCCAGCTCCCCCTCCTACCCTATGCAGTTTGCCCCACTCTATCCCCTTTTATACCCAATTCTCAAAACAACCTTTCCCCATTGCCTTTGGTCAGGTTCACCCCAGTCGCGAACTATTGCGCTCACGTTTGATGATGGTCCTCACCCTCAGTACACCCCCCATCTTCTGCAAGTCCTAGAGCGCTACGATATTAAAGCCAGCTTTTTCTGGTTAGGTACTTGCGTCAAATCGGCACCAAAGGTTGCCCGTGAGGTCTACGCCCAAGGTCATTGGATTGGATTGCACGGCTATCATCATCACTCTTTCCCCTTGCTGACACCAGATACGCTCAAGCAAAGTTTAGAAAAAACCCAAGCCACAATTACCCAAGCTTGTGGACTGAACTGCGATCGCCTGCGGGATGTTCGCCCCCCGAATGGTTTGTTTACTCCCCAAACTCTCAGATTATTACACCAATGGCATTACCGACCTGTGATGTGGAGTGTTGTACCAGAAGACTGGGTACGTCCTGGGACTTCAGTCGTTGTCCGGCGAGTCCTACAGCAAGTACAGAATGGATCACTCCTGGTCTTGCATGATGGTTACTGTGGAGGAGAAGATGTTACCCAAACGACAGCGGTGTTAATCCCAATCCTACTGAATCAAGGATTTAACTTTGTGACCATTGACCAACTCTGGCAACTCAAATAATGCCTTCTGACTGCGAACTCAGTTCTCGTTAGCGCTATCTGTAGAGTGGCATCAGCCAAAAACTGGCATTATTTCAACTATATATAGAGTTAAATGAGTTAGATCTCCCCTCTACTGTCTCCCCTCTGCCTTGTCTCCATCTCCGACGGTCAGTTTACACAAGATGACACAAGCGTTACGTATTGTAACCATCTCGGCGAATTTTATTCAGATTTTAAACACAACTACTCCTATTGTGTGCTAAAACAAATGTTTTACACACCATCGAGCCTTCGAGACTTATGCATTACCTCTACCCTCAAAAAATTTGTTGCATGTACGCTGAACTTCGCTAACGTAGTCAAAGAAGAAGAATCCTCTCAATACAGAACATTTGTACTAAAACAGGGTGTTTCATGAACTCTAGAGAAACTAAGGCTCTTGAAGTGTCAGCTAACTTCATTAAAATGGCTGATCACATTTCAGCGATTTGTCCGGGACGAACCAGTCGAGTCCCAGAGTACATTAAAGAAGGATTGACATAACCGGGAGACATCAAGCAGACGGATTCAGTTTCGATGGCTTTCCCCAGCGTAATAGTAAAGCTTACGACTCTATTGGCGTACTTTCATCAAGTGAAACATAGTCCCTCAATTCATCTAGCCATGCAAATCGAGGAAAGACAATCTATAATGGTTTCATTCTTTAGGCAAATATTCATTTCGATTTCGCGCAAAAGCTCTTAACCGCTGAAGATTATCAGCCAATCTAAGTTGCCCAAAAGCGCGAACAAGTTTTTTGAATTAAAGCTAGAATCAAAAAGTCTCAACAGCCGCCAGGATGAAAAATTACTTTACCCGGCGTTCATATCCCTATTGAGTTAAGAGGAATAAATTTCATCTGAGTTTCTCAGGCTCAACAATTCAATAACCGATTAGAATGCAAAAGTAAGATGAAATCGCTGGCTAAACTTTTAAGTAGATTATTAGACATCTACTGGTCTTTAACTGAAGGAGCATGAGGAAAAAGGCATGACCCAGGCACACGACGTACTTGCAACAATTTCTCAGCCTCAAAGCGAGTTTGAATTCTTGCTGGAGGATGACGCCACTCAAAATGATATGGCGGACGGGAACTCGGAAGCCGTTCAACCCGAACCGGGGGAGGAAGATAGTAAGCCTGGTAAGGTGCGTTCTACCCGCCGTCGCACACAAGCGAAAAAGAAGCACTATACCGAAGATTCCATTCGCCTCTACCTACAAGAAATTGGTCGAATTAGGCTATTACGGGCTGATGAAGAAATTGAATTGGCGCGTAAAATTGCTGACTTATTGGAATTAGAACGGATTCGCGATCGCTTGTATGATCAGCTCGAGCGAGAACCGAAGGAAGGAGAATGGGCGAGTTCAGTCAACATGGAACTTCCCGCCTTTCGCAAACGCCTTTTCCTGGGTCGGCGGGCAAAAGAGAAAATGGTGCAGTCTAACCTGCGTCTAGTTGTGTCCATTGCCAAGAAATATATGAATCGGGGTCTGTCGTTTCAAGACCTGATTCAAGAAGGATCTTTAGGACTGATCCGGGCGGCGGAAAAGTTCGACCACGAGAAAGGATACAAATTCTCCACCTACGCGACATGGTGGATTCGACAAGCCATCACTCGTGCGATCGCGGATCAATCCCGTACCATTCGCCTCCCCGTTCACCTCTACGAAACCATCTCCCGGATCAAAAAGACCACCAAAATCCTCTCCCAAGAATTGGGTCGCAAACCCACGGAAGAAGAAATTGCCGATCGCATGGAAATGACCATCGAGAAGCTGCGATTTATTGCCAAATCTGCCCAACTTCCCATCTCCCTGGAAACACCAATTGGTAAAGAAGAAGACTCTCGCCTGGGTGACTTCATCGAAGCCGATGGTGAAACGCCAGAAGACCAAGTATCCAAAAATCTGCTGCGGGAAGACTTAGAAAGCGTCCTGGATACCTTAAGCCCCCGCGAACGAGACGTTCTCCGGTTGCGCTATGGGTTAGATGACGGACGCATGAAAACCCTAGAAGAAATCGGTCAAATTTTCAACGTGACCCGCGAACGCATTCGCCAAATCGAGGCAAAAGCCTTGCGTAAACTACGCCATCCTAATCGCAACAGTATTCTCAAGGAGTATATCCGCTAGGAATACACAAGAAAGCTGGGGTTCAGGGAATGAACACCCAGCTATTCTTTACCCATTGCTTAAAACTGTATGATGCCGTATTACATTAGCCCCCAGAAATGTAACACGCCTTGACCCGAAATATATTCCGTAATCAACGCGGCAACAAAACCAATCATCGCTAAACGACCATTCCAATTCTCAGCGTTCGCCGTGAACCCAAATTTGGCTTCTTTTTGCTGTTGCTCATCCATAACTTCGTTGTTTTGGTTACATTATGTAAATTAATGTAACGAATTGTTGGCAAAATGACAAGAATTGGGTCAAGGTGACGGAAAGATAGGTGAATATTATCTCCGGAATGCTAAGAAATATTACTCATTAACGTTAACGAACGACCCCGGAAAATAAATTTTATATCAAGTTTGATGAAGGGATGTCTATCACCGCAACTCAACTGCCCGCTCGACTCGACTATTATTACCAGCAGATTCGGATTATTCTCGATCGCCAAAATCCAATTACCGGATTATTACCTGCCAGTACAGCCGTCAATGCCCATGGTGACTACACCGATGCCTGGGTTAGGGATAACGTGTACAGCATTTTGGCAGTTTGGGGATTAGCCTTAGCGTACCGCAAACTCGACGCCGATAGTGGGCGCACCTTTGAACTGGAACAAAGTGTAGTCAAACTGATGCGGGGGCTGCTGTTTTGTATGATGCGGCAAGCCGCCAAAGTGGAACAGTTCAAAGACAACCAATCTCTGCTAGACGCACTACACGCCAAGTACGATACCAGCACTGGTGATGTAGTGGTGGGGGATGATGAGTGGGGTCATTTGCAGCTCGATGCTACCTCCCTATTCCTGTTGATGCTGGCTCAGATGACCGCATCAGGGTTACACATTGTTTACACCATTGCTGAAGTGCATTTCATTCAGAATCTGGTGTATTACATTGGTCGTACCTATCGGACACCGGATTACGGAATTTGGGAACGAGGAAATAAAGTTAATCACGGGAATCCGGAACTCAACGCCAGTTCCGTCGGTATGGCAAAAGCCGCATTAGAGGCGATTAACGGGCTAGATTTATTTGGCGTGCGGGGATCTCAAGCCTCCGTGATTCATGTCCTTCCCGATGAAATTGCGCGATCGCGGATTACGTTAGAATCCCTATTACCACGGGAATCGAGTTCCAAAGAAACCGATGCGGCGCTGTTAAGTGTCATCGGGTTTCCGGCATTTGCCATCGAAGACGTGGAACTGCTGGAGAGAACTCGTCAGAAAATAGTCGATAAATTACAGGGATTATACGGATGTAAGCGGTTCCTGCGAGATGGACATCAAACCGTACTCGAAGATACCACCCGCTTGCATTATGAACCCTGGGAACTGCAACAATTTGAACATATTGAATGCGAGTGGCCCCTATTTTTTACCTACTTAGCCCTAGATGGCTGGTTTCGGGGAGACGTTGAACGGGCGCGGAATTATCTGGGGCGTTTGGATACATTGCTGGTTGAGCGAGATGGGATGCGCTTATTACCGGAAGTGTATTACGTACCCGAAGACAAAATTGAAGCCGAACGCGCTTCTCCCCGTTCCCAAAATCGCAAACCCAATGAAAATTTGCCCCTTGTCTGGGCGCAGAGTTTGTATCTGTTTGCCCAAATGCTTCATGACGAATTAATTACGCGGGGAGATGTTGACCCCTTAGGGCGTCATTTTTGCGTAGGGCGTCATCAAGATCCGGTGGTACAAATTGCGCTGTTGGCAGAGGATGAAGCATTACAGGCGCAACTGGCTGCTTATGGAATTGCCACACAGACCCCAAAACAAGTTGATCCGGTGCAAGTGCGTCAGGCAACGGATTTATCCCGATTGTATGCCCAAATTGGACGGTGTGATTCCTTGGGATTAACTGGACGCCCGATTCGACGTCTGCGGAGTTTAACCACCTCTCGCATTTTTCGCTTCGGGAAAGAAACGATTGTATTTTTGCCGGCGTTTTTAGACCAGCAACAGTTTTATTTAACCCTGGATTATCATTTCCTGGTGGCTCAAATTAAAAGTGAACTGACGTATATTCAACGCCATTGGGGTGAGTTGGGACGTCCAACGGTGACATTGTTATTAAGGCATCAGATGGTGCAGACGGCAGAAGAAACCAGTCATCCGGGACAAGAGCAACTTCAGGGTTCTGCTTTACTGGAATTAATCCAAGAATTGCAAGAGGGATTCTGTAATGGGGTGCGGGTCAAGTTAGGGCGTTTAAATCAGTTAATGCTCACAGCAGGCGTTGAACGCATTGATACGCTGCAAGGGTTTAAGTTTAGCGACTCTGCGGTTCAAGATGCAGCACCGCCTGAGTATTACCTGAGGAATCATCCGCTAAACAATGGTCCGTTAAGTCATACGCAGGAATTCTTACTGGAATGCGAAACGAATCTGCAACTCTTGCTGGATAGTTTGCGGCATTCAGAAAATTTTTATGAGCAAATTGAATTATTACGCACTCTGAAAAACTTGCGGGGACTGGATTTTGATACAGGATTTGGTCAACCTCAAGGAGTGGTGACGGTGGCGGATTTGCTGAATGAAGTGTATACCAGAGCCAGTAGTGAAGGAGCATCTCCCTACTGGGGTGTGATTCGTCAAGCGGCGGGGTTACTGAATAAAGTCGAAATTAGTTTGTCAGATGCGGTAACGGATATTTTGGTGCGCGGGAAACAGATTACTGTTGGGAAAGCCTACAGTGAGGCTTCTCTGATTAAAAACCCAATGTCTCATCTGGAACTCCGGGCAAAGATTGACGAATTTTGTCGAGAAGATATTCGCGATCGCGTTTTAACTCAGGAAATCCTGATTTACTTGAGTATTTTGATTAAATCTGAACCGCATCTGGTTGATGGCTTACTCACGTTGCGGGTTGGGTATTTAATTCTACTGTTGACGAGTGAATTAGCGGCTGAATTAGGCGTGACTCAGGATGAAGCTTATGAAGCATTGATGCGCTTAAGTCCCTTTGACATCAAAATGCGATTGCGTTCCTGTTTGGCGGGGTATGAAGGGGTTAACCAAAAATTACGCCAACAAGAATCGCTGCATGTTAAACAACCGCAATATGCGATTAATTGGGTGATCTTGCCAGAGGAGCAAATCTATATCGACGAAGACATAACCACGGCGGGAAATTGGCTGAGAAAACGGCAAATGGATGGCAGTGCAGGTCGGGTTCCGAAAGACTTTTACCCGAAAGTCTGGCAAGTGATGAAACATTGTAAGGGTTTGGTAATTGGTGATAAATTAGAGCGCCGCAATCGACTTGATAGTCAACCTTTGCTCTCAGAAATGACCCCTGGAGAAAAGAATTTTGCTCTGCGGGTTGAGCATTTACTCAATAAAATTCAAGTTCCCACCTATCGACAGGTGAATATTGAGGCGCTTGTGGAATTAGCTGCGATATTGGAAGGAAATCCAGAGTTGGAAATTGAAGAATACATTGTCCTGGATGTGTTAATTGGTCATGCTGTACGTTTAGGCTGGTTGGAGCGATATCCAGAACGAGCCGATAAGTATGACGAATATAAGGCAGCCGCTTGGCGTGCTTTTTATGATACGTCACCTAAACAATGTGCGGCTTATGTTGCTAAGGCGTTCCAATTTTTGGCGCAAGTCGAACCTGCTAATGTTGCTTAATTTTGTCATTTGTCATTTGTTAGACAAGAGGGAAGGGGGAATAGGGTTAGATAGACTGTAGGGGCGGGTTTCACTATTATCGTTTTTTACCTCACCCAGATTTCGCTAAACCCGCCCCGATTAAGTGTTGTGTAGAGGCTGGTTTTTTCTTGAGCCTCTGTCGGTAGAGGAACTAGAATGGTCAGATAATGGGTGTAGGTATAGGAGTATGCAACTTAAATGGAATGTCACTGAATTGAGATTTTGTCGTAAGCGATGCGAGTGCTTCTGGCACTGAAGTGCCTACTACGAACTCTCTCAATCCTCTAGTTTTAACACCGCCGCGTGATGGCGAATGTGGTCTTCAACAAACGAGGAAATGAAATAATAACTGTGATTATACCCTTCCTGGAAGCGTAATGTTAAAGGAACCCCAGCTTTTTCACAAGCTTGGGCAAAGATACCGGGAAGCAATTGCTGCTTTTCTAAAAAAGGATCGGCTGTTCCTTGATCAATGAGAATTGGGCGCTTATATCCCACAGTTAAAGCTAATTTGCTAGCATCATAGATGCCCCAGCTTTCTTCATCCTCACCCAAATAATTTGTAAATGCTTTTTGTCCCCAAGGACATTGTGTTGGTGCAGCAATGGGAGCTAACGCAGAAACAGATGTATATTGCTCAGGGTTTCTTAAAGCACAAATCAGCGCCCCATGACCCCCCATGGAATGACCAAAAATCCCCTGATGATCAATTTGAGCCGGGAAATGTTGGGCAATAATTGCTGGCAATTCCTCAACGACATAGCTATACATTTGATAATGTTCTGACCAGGGTTCTACTGTCGCATCGACGTAAAAACCCGCGCCTGTACCGAAATCCCAGTCGTCATTTTCTCCCGGAATTCCCGTATCACGGGGACTGGTATCCGGTGTCACCAGCATTAATCCGTACTTCGCCGCAAACTTCTGCGCCCCAGCTTTTGCCATGAAATTTTCTTCAGTACAGGTTAAGCCCGAAAGGAAATAAAGAACCGGGACTCGTTCAGATTTGGCTTGAGGCGGTTGGTAGACAGCAAACCGCATTTTACTGTTGCAGGTTTGAGAGTGATGGGAGTAAAAGCCAACTGTACCACCGAAGCATCGATTTTGTGAGATAATTTTGGGGGCTGTGGACATAAATTAATTGTGTAGTGAGCAGCAGTAGATGTGGCTTTTTAAGTCGGCTGTTTTGATACCTGACGCACAACTCATACCCGCAAGAAGGCTAATAGTCGCTATTGATCCGATAAAGCATGAAGCAAGCGTCAGTCCTGTTTTATTCTCCCACAGACAGGGGAACATCGTCTGCTTTAGATTAGTGATTATTATGAATCACTGCTCAGGGGATCAAGTTGTCACAGGTTGAGAAAACTGCTCCCCTATGCCTTTGTCGGGACGGCTAAATCGGAGTATTATCTGCGGGATGAAGCGGGATGGTTACCGAATGGTTCGAGAATGCCAGAGGCATACCAGAATTGGCAGAAAATCGCCCTAGCTGCG
>CAKZMA010001205.1 GCA_937127375.1 uncultured Coleofasciculus sp.
CTTCACAGTTTAGATCCCCCTAAATCCCCCTTCAAAAGGGGGACTTTGATCGTTTATTATTCCCCCTTAAAAAGGGGGGAACTAGGGGGGATCTCTTATTGAGTAACGATTTAACCTTAAGTTGACACCAATGGTGGCTAAACCCGCCCCGACAATTTACTTATACAACTTGTTTGTAACACCACAAATCTCTCCATCTGAAATACTGAACAATCCTCAACTACCCCAGCTAATGCTGGAGTGATTCCCTGAGTTAGCCTCTCTTGCGCCTCTAAAGTGACAGGTTGATAATCTCGCAGCCAATCATGATTGGCTAGATACTCTGGCGTAAAGGCAGTATTGTCTAATAACCAAAAGTCTATTCCATAGCGTTGAATAAACTGTTTCACCTCTTCTAAATCTGGACTGTACTGGGCTTGAATCAAGTCAATTGTGCGTTGGCGAAATTGACGATAATACACCCAATGATAAGGAATCGCATATTCCCGCCCGACTAAAATAGAGCGTTGGGCAAAGGTGGGTAGGTTATCTGCCTCTTCTGATACTGAAGCAATTAAACTGTCTTTGGGTTGCTGTTGGAAGAATTGATACAAAGCAGGAAAATGACCGTCTTTGTATTTAGTTAAGGGAAAGGGTTCAACTAAGTAGGGATAGCAAAGTAACGCGGCGGTGATAAAGCTAATGGTTAGGTAGTGGTAAATTCTTAGTTTTGAGTAGAGGCGAGTTTCTCTATTATTGTTTCTTTTCGCCCTGCGGTCACTAAATCTGCCCGGAGACAGGATGAGATTTTTGAGTTTTTTGGGATGGCAATCTGTTCTTAAAATAGCATCAATAACAATTGTTAAAACTATCCCGGCTGATACGGATAAAAGAATGCGAAAACTATGTTCTGTATAACGACTGGGAAGATGTAGGTTAAATAGAAGTAAATGAGCAACGATGAACATTGAGATAGATGACCAGAAAACTTGAGCTAATACTCGGATCTGAGGAGAAATCGATTTAACTAGGGGGAATAAGTTGGGATATCGGATTAGAATGGGTAATAGTATGCCTAAGGCTAAAGTTGCGGGTCTAACGAAGCCTACGTTTAATACACCACTGCGGGGACCGAGCAAAAAGAAATACCAGGGATTATTACTGAAAAAATAACTGCGTCCAGTTCCCCAAAATTCCGGTAATTCTTTGGCTTGAGTGGCGGTGATGACTGGATCGAATTTTCCGGGGATTAGGGCGTAGCTGGAAATGGCGATTATTGTTACGATTAGAGCTATTATTGATAGATAATGGGTATGGAGTTTGAATTTTTTTGGGAAACGCAGAGGGGCGCAGAGGTAAGCGCAGAGGGGCGCAGAGGTTCGTAGAGGTGAGTTTTTTGAGGGAAAAATTTGTAGGATAAATAGGGCGGCACAAATTAATAGGTATTGGGGATAGAATAGGGCTAACAGGATAATTGTGGCTAGGCAAGGCAGTAGAGATTGGCGTAGTAAGTAGTATAAAAAGGCGAGGAATAGGGGGTAAACAAAGGCTCTGGGGGTGGCTGAGATTAGATCATCTTTCATCCAAAGACTTTGATTGAGTAGTACTGTGGTGATAAAGCCAGCCACAGGTACGGGTAGGAGTTGTAGGGATATACCAAAACAGTATCCTGTCGCGATCGCGCAGAGAATTGGTGGTAGGAGTTTGTTGAAGAGAAAGGGATGGATGCCAAAAGCGGCGGCGATGCGGTAAATGGCAGTATATCCCACAGGGGCGACGGATTGGAAATAATTGGCAATTAAGTCATGGGGAAATAATTCGCCATCAATAAACCGTTGCATCCAAAAGACATGCTGGCGGGCATCATCTTGAACAATATAGGCATGACTAAAGGCTTCCCGCAGGGCTAACCCACTGTAAATTGCGGCGATGGTTAAGCTTAAACTGAACCAAAATACAACGTGAACCGTTAACCCTGTTGTTCTAGGTTGAGTTAAAACGTTTTGCAGAGGTTTACGTCGCATAAAATGGTAAAGGTTTAAGTATAATCCTCTCGTGTAGAGACACGCCATGGCGTGTCTCTACTCTTAAAGCTTAAAGTAAAATGGTATTACTTTAGCAAGATGAATAAAATTGAATTTACTTGAATCATAAAACAGTAGGCAAATTTCCCCGTGCAAAAAACGCGAAGCAACATCTGGCTTCCCC
>CAKZMA010001206.1 GCA_937127375.1 uncultured Coleofasciculus sp.
AAAAATAATTAACCCACTATTGCTGCAAAAACGGACGCGCTAGGTAAAAGCTACAAATCGATTTCGCATCAACCGCATCCCCCCCATGAATTGCTTTTTCTAATTGTTCGGGTGTCATCAACACCGTTTCTAAATCTTCATCCATATCCAATCCTGGCGGTGTCTGCAATTTCTCTAAATCTTGCGCTAGAAATGCGTAAATATATTCATCAGAATATCCTGGTGCTAAGGGAAAACTCCCCAAAGATTGCCAACGGTGCGCCCGATATCCGATTTCTTCCTCGATTTCCCGTTGAATTGTGGTTTCAGGATCTTCTAAAGGTTCCACCGTACCCGCCGGAAACTCTAATAACCGCCGTTGTACCGTAAACCGATATTGACGCACGAGAACCAGTTTCCCCTCTGGGGTAACAGGAACCGCTAGCGCCCCACCGGGGTGACGCACGCATTCCCAGTCGCCTTTGGCTTGGTTGGGAAGACGCAGGTGATTAACTTCAAAGTTAAATTTGCGTCCCTGATAAACAAAGCGTTGTCTGAGTAGTTGAGGGGGTTCTTGACCTTGAGGCATGTCTAACTATACGGGGTGAACTCCAGAACAGTCTACCGTGTAGACTGAACTTGTAGAAACTTATGGGTTCAGTCTTTCACACTGGATTGACCAGTATTGGCGGCACGGCGCAGCTCACTACTCCCTCGACGGTGAACGCCTCTGGGAGATACTTGCGGATAATTTGGATACTTCCATTGATGTCCGCATTAATCAAACGTCCCTCACTTGACTTAAACAAACCTCTTTTGACTCGTCTCCCCAAATAGGCTGATTGCTTATAGGGAGCCTCTAAGTCTAAGGCTGATGTTTTTGAAGTATAACTTTCCTCTTGAATGACTACCTTGATGCCTATTAATTCACACTTATAGGTAATCTGGTCGATTAACTTGGCATGAGGAATATTAACAAACTTCTGATTATTCCGTTTGCCCAGATTAACCTCTTGTTTCCAGCCTTCATTTTTGCCGATGACTAAAGTGGCGATCCCAAGCTGTTTTAGCTTATTGGCTAGCAGTGTATAACGGGAACCCGTTTTAAAGAAGTGTTGACGGCACAAATAATTAGCCCCGTTGTACAGATTCTTTGACTTAAATGCCAATTCATCGGCTTCCTTCCAATAGGCATGATTCCGGTTTATGATGTGTCTTTCCACCATTTTCATGATTGCCCTCCAACAACTTTTAGTTGTCTTTCTTTGCGTCTACCTGCCGACCTCTTCCCATATATTTTTAACGACTTCAACCAGGATGTGGTCAACGTTGTATTTGCGGTTAACGCAATACTCTAGGATTCTAGTTTTCTGCCTGTCTAAGTCGCCTTTGCTCTTTTGGTCGTGACTTGAAACCCTTACGTAACGGAACATTTGAGAGTTCAACGACCTGTGGATAAATGCGTCCATCTGAGAGTTCAAACTCTGTTTTGGTCACTCTCACAATACGAACTTCCTCTTCCTGTTTCATGGAACTTATGTACTACCACAGTGTCCAGCAAGGCTTGTGTTGTTGCTTACCCCTCCCCATTGGCAGAAGTTTCTTAGATTTTACTATATATCTACAATTTTCTACAATTTTGCCCCCAACAGTTCAAAACCCTTTGTACGAGTTTTGCGATCGCACATCCGGATTTTGGTTCGATCCAGTCGGGGGCAATTTCGGCTAAAGGAACCAGGACAAAGGCTCGTTCCGTCATCCGGGGGTGGGGGATTTGTAGGGTAGGAGTGTCTATTATTAAATTATCGAATAATAAGATATCTAAGTCTAGGGTTCTCGGTCCCCATCTTTCCCGCCGTTCCCGCCCGAATTGGTTTTCGATGCTGAGAAGGGTTTGTAACAAATCGTGGGGGGTTAGCTGTACCTCTAGAATCACACAACCATTGAGATAATCCGGCTGCGGTGGACCAACGGGGGCGGTTCGATACCAGCTAGATTGAGACGCGACCGTGATACCGGGAGTTTTCGCTAACATGACTATAGCCGCCTCTAGGATGGCACGGGAATCCCCCAAGTTGCTACCTAGCGCGATCGCAGATGGTTGAGATTGTGACACGAACGATACGCCCCTGCTGTTAAGTTTATAGATTACCAGAGAATCGACAAAGCTTTTGCCGCGATCGGATAAATTAATGCACGAAGAACAAATCCTCGGTCTTTGGTTAGCGGGTCCCAAGGGAACCGTTTACTCCCTAGCGATGAGTCCCGATGGCAAAACTTTAATTAGTGGTGGCGGTGATACAATTGTGCGCGTCTGGGATTTAAGCAATGGAGAGGAACTTTCCTGTTTTAGAGGTCATTCTGACTGGGTGCATGGAGTAGCCATAAGTCCAGATGGTCAAACCTTGGTGAGTGGGAGTTTTGATCGCACATTGAAAGTGTGGAACCTAAAAAATGGGCAAGAACTACACACTCTAGAAGGTCATTCGGATCGAATATATTGTGTAACGATTAGTCCTGACGGACAACGAATTTATAGCGGTAGCCAGGATACAACCATTAAAGTTTGGGATATTAACAACGGTACTGAACTGCACACTATAACTGAACCATCAGACTGGGTGTATTCCCTCGCCATCAGTTCAGATAATCAACGATTAGTTTGTGGCTGTGCTGATGGTACTATCTGGATTAGTAATCGGAAAATCCTCACCGGTCATGCAGGTAGCGTTACCTCAGTGGCGATTAGTCCCAATGGGACAACATTGGTGAGTAGCAGTATTGACAAAACGATTAAACTCTGGGATTTGCGAACAGGAGAGGAAATTCGCACACTGACAGGTCATGCGGGAACCGTTACTTCAGTGATAATTAGCCGAGATGGACGCCGAATTATTAGTGGAAGTAACGATAAAACGGTTAAGGTTTGGGATTTACAGACAGGGGACGTTTTGCATACGATTAGGGATCACATAGAAGCCGTTTTAACGGTTGCAATTAGCCCAGATGGACGGACAATTGCCAGTGGTAGCCAGAATGATGTGATTAAAATTTGGGGAGTGAGATAGTTTTTATTGTTGTGTCGGG
>CAKZMA010001207.1 GCA_937127375.1 uncultured Coleofasciculus sp.
ATGCTACCAATGTAGCAATTTTTGTATAAGAACCCCAGCTATCCGATGGCTGGGGGATGCCTTGTTGGGTAATGGGCAAGTGAGTCAATTTGTCAAGATTACCGTGATAGGAATTTTTGGCACGAGAAAGGGTAATGGCGTGGCACAGCAAAAATTGTGGAATAGCTTTTACAGGTTTTATGGGCGCACGTCGGGAATGGGCGCACGTCGGTGCGCCCCTACGGTTTCTTGTTTAGGTGTGCCACGCTACTACCAACGTCATTGCGATCGCGCTCCTCAAGCCAATTCAATACGCAACCGTTTACCAACAGCTTTAGCGGCATTCACCATAGTGTTGAGCGTTACAGAGGTATTTTCTGGATCGAGGAATCTGTCGAGGGATGCACGACTTGTGTGCATCTGTTGAGCCATTTCTGTTTTGGTGAGTCCTTTCTCTTGCATTGCCTGAGAAACTTGCCAAGCGAGAACCCGCTTAAGTGCAATTGCTTCTACCTCGTCAAGTATTCCGTCTTCTTCGAGGAGATTGTCAAGTGAAGAACCGATATAAGGATTGGTAGTCATTAAAACCTTGCAGGAACTCTTTTTTCTGTCATTTCTTGTTGGGTATACCATTTGGGGTACGAAGGATCAATTGGGATTGTAGCCGTAAAAGCTATGTGATTAAAAAGGTCAATAATACTCGAACCTACTACTGTCATAATAGAAGGTTAAAAACGTACCCTCGTTAGACATAACCCCTAGAACAATATCTAATTTCTCTAAAAAATAAGGACTGCCCGCATCATCATCTGTACTGACTATAGGTTCGTCTAATACTCTCACTACAATGGCTGGTTGATTTTTATGCGGAAGCTTTCTATTTTTCAGGTCTTTCTTCCACTTCACAATTTGCCCGACCTTGAAGTCTTCCTTCCTCAGGAAATTGTCGCAAGCTGTCCTAAGCTGAGTAAGATGCTCTTCTCCGTAGCTTTTTTCTTCTTCATTGTCAGAGTCTTTCTCACGCACGCTATTCAAAAGTTCAGCTATGACATCTTGCTGATTACTCATAATTTCCTCCTAATAAACAGTAAATAAACGCCACGATTAAGTATTACTCAATGTGAACTGGTTATGTTCAAACTGGCTATCATTTTTTTCTTTAAACGTATTGTTGCGAAAACTCAATAAATCTTCTTCTATCCTGTTCTGATTCTGAATGGCTGCTTCAATCAGAGACCACATCAAAGAACTTGTTTCTTCTAATTGGCTTAAAGTTTGATGGCTATCATCGTTCGCCAGCTCGTTTAATGAGTATACGGAAGTAGGAGGGAGCAGATACCAACATGATGGGACAACATCTAGTAACCACCAATTAAAAAGCTCACGCCTTCCATAAGAACCTGGAAAAATAGCATAGCCTTCTAAACAATCATCTAAAATGTCCAATAGTGCTTGTAGCGAATGGCTTGGTTCTAGGGCATTTATTGCACTGATATAGACATCTAAGGCTTCTGATAAGACTTGAAAGCTAGATATTTTTTTGTTAGGAAAAATATGATTATTTTCTACTGATGTGTCATTCAATACATTATCAAATTCTCGATTAAAATTTTCTTGGGGATAGAACAGTCCGGCGATAGTTTTAAGCAGCCAGTTGGTTAGCTTGTTGATGGTTTCTTCTGGAATTGGGTTATCAGGCTGATAGTATTTAATAGTAGGCTCGACAACAACAGCTAGGGTTAATGCCATCCATACATAACGGATCTGCATTAATGTCTGATTGCTAGTTTGAAATGAGTTTAAAGTCCTACTTAAGGCATCTTCAAGCAGAACGGTTCCGTCTGATTCTGATTCATAAAGCTCTTCATAGTGCTGATTCCACGCCGTAACCATGGCTTTTTGAAGCGAAGCTGGTAGATGACGTAGTAAGGACTTTCGATTAAGAGTGAGTTGTTTGTATATAGAGTTCCTCCATTGAAATGCCATGATTTATTTGGGTAGGTCTAATATTTTTATGGATATGGATAATCCCAAAAGACATCAACGTTTATATTGGGAAATTTGTCTTTGAATTGTCTCAGAACGTCGTTGCAGCTTTCGCATGGCTGTAACTCAGTATAGAGATAGAGGCTACCCTCTATTTCAAGATCATAAGACCTCTCAAGAGTCTCAGCAATTGCTGACAGGATTTTGTACTCAGCGTCAGTGTCCATAAGGCGGCGAGTACGGGAGTCGAGAGATGGCTCGAACTGTCCTCCTTGTGATTTAGGTGGTGGTATAGGAATAGGGCTTTTGGCTCTAGAAGTTGCTCCAGCACAGAAGGCTACATTATTAGAGAGATGTACATCAGCAATCGCAACATTACCTTTACCTATGGGTTTTTTTAGGTATTTCTGCCGGATGTCAGCAGCCCTGGCTTGTAAGTCTTGAGCGGCAGATTTGGACTGGGAATAACTGGTTGGGCGAAGCCGCTCTTTGTCGGAAAAGTCAGCAGGCATCGGTTCCCCTTCTTTGGCGACCATTGAGTTATGATGTTTAAACATTTACGTATAGTTGTTTGTTTGCATGTTGGCGGCCATCCAACACGCAATATCACAGGGAAGAAGGATGTAGGGTGGGTTAGGCTCCCGCCGTAACCCACCAGATACCTGATTGATATCTATGCGTTACAGCCTTCTTTTTAAGATATTTCTCAAAATCGGCTATTAAGGTGTGAATATACATAGTTGACACCATTCCAAAACCTTCTCAACTGAAAGCGCTTCATTCGCTGCGTTCAGTCACAATTCATTTAGATATCGATGCGTTACGCTTCGCTAACGCATCCTACAAACTACAAACTCAGCCCGATCGCACTTTTCCCCCACTTTTCGCAAAATTGAGGTAAAATCTCCCCATAAAGAAATAACGCGCCACGAGCTGGTCTAACACACCAACCCGCGACGCTTCCCCTCCCATGCCAACAACATGAAAGGAGCCATTATATGGTCTCAGAAAATCGTCAAAACCGCCAGTATCAGGACGTTCCAGCAGATGGGAACGTGCCAGATTTTGTTTATCAATCCCCAAACACTTGGAAAAAACGAA
>CAKZMA010001208.1 GCA_937127375.1 uncultured Coleofasciculus sp.
AGCTACTGCTGTTCATCCCTAATTTTCATAGAGAAGGCGATTGAGAATTTCTTGTCCTGCGGGATTGAATACCTGAAGACGAATGATTCCTGGATTGTTTGGTCGCCATGCGACTTGATACAGATAATCGCCGTTTTGCCAAATATAAATGCGGCGTTGAGGATTTCCCCGTACTTTCGCACCTCGGAGAACCAGGTTATCGCCGGTTCGTTGATTAGTACCGTAGTACGTCAGGGCGTTGTTGCTATAGTTAATGGTGACCGACCATTCACCCCCTTGGAATGTCCCCAAAGGAACCCTAGCTTGGGCGACGACAGGTGTTTTAATGATCAACTCGGTAATTGTAGGTGCAGATAGACCGAGAATGGTAGCAAGCGCGATCGCTCTTACATTCATGATTTTCCCTCCGTTGCTGTAACATAAGCCTGGAACGCAATTTCCGGCTAAAACGGTTCACTACAATTGAATTTCAACCCGTTTTAACTGAGATCTGGCAAAATTGGTAATACACCCCAAATGACTCGCTTGGTGGGCAGGATTCACTAATAAAATTGTGGAATAGATTTTACCATTGAATCGGGCGCACGCCATGCGCCCCTACGGTTTCCAGGCTAATGGTTAATTCCTCCAATTATGTGTGCCACGCCACTACATAAAATTGGCTCAAGCTTACTCCATTAAAGGCTTTGAACCCGTTTTAACGGGTTTTAGCTTTCAGCCAGAACTTTAGTTCTTGGCTGGCTGGCTGGCTGGCTGGCTGGTTCACAATAACTGTCTAACATCAGAAACCTTCCCACTAACCGCCGCCGCTACCACCATCACTGGACTCATTAACAGGGTGCGTCCCGTGGCTGAACCTTGACGCCCTTTAAAATTACGGTTAGAAGACGATGCACTAATTTGATCCCCTTGTAACTTATCCGGATTCATCGCCAAACACATCGAACATCCCGGTTCGCGCCACTCAAACCCCGCTTCGACAAAGATTTTGTCCAATCCTTCGGCTTCGGCGTCTTTTTTGACTCGTTCTGAACCCGGGACAACAAACGCCTTCACCCCTTGTGCGACTCGCTTTCCTTGGGCAAATTGGGCGGCTTCTCGTAAATCTGTCAATCGTCCATTGGTGCAACTTCCAATAAAACAGACATCCACTTTTGTTCCCTGAATCGGCGCACCAGGGATAAGCTGCATATAACGATAGGCTTCTTGGGCGATCGCACGTTCCGATTCGGGTAAACTATCGGGTATGGGAATCGCTTCATTTACGGCAATTCCCTGTCCGGGTGTGATTCCCCACGTCACCGTTGGCGCAATCTCAGCCGCATCATAAGTGACGATATCATCATAAACGGCATCGGTATCGGAACGCATACTGGTCCACCATTCCACCGCTTTATCCCAGTCTTCCCCTTTCGGCGCAAAATCTCGCCCTTTGAGATACTCATACGTGACCTGATCGGGATTAATATAACCACATCGGGCACCGCCTTCAATGGACATATTGCACACTGTCATCCGTTCTTCCATCGTCATCTGCTCAAAGGTTGTGCCAGCATATTCATAAGCGTAGCCAACGCCACCTTTAACCCCTAGAGTACGGATAATGTGCAGAATCACATCCTTGGCGTAAACACCGGGAGGGAGTTTCCCGTTCACTTCAATTTTGCGAACCTTAAGTTTAGACAGGGCGAGGGTTTGCGAGGCGAGGACATCCCGGACTTGAGACGTACCAATCCCAAACGCGATCGCACCAAACGCGCCATGAGTCGAAGTATGGGAATCCCCGCAAGCGATCGTCATTCCGGGTTGGGTTAATCCCTGTTCTGGAGCAATCACATGGACAATCCCCTGATTCCCCGATCCAATATTATAGAAGCGAATCCCATAATTCTTACAGCTTTGCTCCAACACCTGCATCATCTCTTCGGCTAACACATCCGCAAAAGGACGCGCCTGGTTTTCGGTGGGAACGATATGATCCACAGTCGCCACCGTGCGATCGGGATACAGCACCTGCAATCCCCTTTCCCGCAGCATCCCAAAGGCTTGGGGACTGGTGACTTCGTGGATTAAGTGTAAACCAATAAAGAGTTGAGTTTGACCCGAAGGCAAAGTACCGACGGTGTGGGAGTCCCAAACTTTATCGAATAGTGTTCTCTCGCTCATCTGCAAAAGGTCGTTATAGGATTAAAGATAATCACCAGTCATCTATGGGGATAGATGCTGGAGCCTTCTATTTTATCGCGACTGTAGCATGAATCTGACCATTAAAAGAGCGATCGCATGGTTCCTGGAGGATGTGCGATCGCTCTTACGTCAGTCTACGCCCCATCAATGGCAGCGTAACGCACCAGCGAGGACTAAGATAGTGAATTGTGGCTTTGCCGAACACATAGTGAGAGACACAGCTAAAATTGTGGGATAGGTTTGATCATTGAATTGGGCGCAGGTCCTTGCGCCCCTACAGTTTCCGGGCGTAATTCTCATTCATCTTGCTTAGGTGTACCACGCCACTACTAACAAATATAATAAATTTAATGTTTAGCTATTTAAGCCTAGAGAATTTTAGTTGTTTTGCTAAATTTGAACTCCACAGCATTACTAAAATTAATATTTTTATCGGAGCAAATGATACAGGCAAAACTCATCTAATTAAACTGCTATATACCATTACTAAATCAATTGAAGAATTTACCAAACGGACTGAATCTGATCAACCTGATTGGCGAGAGGTTTTAGCTGAAAAACTATTTTGGGTCTATCAACCAGAGAGTAATAAACTGGGTCAACTTGTTAAAAAAGGTGAAAGCCGTTTAAAAGTCGAAACGAGGCTATTAGACGAAAGTTATTATTTTGCTTTCGGTAAAGATACAGCCCGACAAATTACAGATTGTACAGAGTTAGCACCAACACAACCTGGATTAAACGCCCTCTTTATTCCTCCCAAGGAAGTTCTGACTGCCTTGGATGCTATAGCTACCATTAATGAACAACTGCAAATTTTTGGCTTTGACCATACCTACTATGATTTAATCAAAGCGCTGAGAGTTCCCCCAACCAAGGGCAATATCCAGGAAAATCTTAAAGCAGTTCTCACGTCCTTAGAGCATCTGCTTACCGGAGAAATTGTCAAAGAACAGGATCAGTTTATCTTCAAACGGGGGCGGGAAAAATATGGGATGTCTCAAATAGCTGAAGGATTTAAGAAGCTGGGTATTTTAACGACCCTAATTCGTAATAGAAGTTTAAATCAGAGTACGATTTTATTTATCGATGAGCCAGAAGCCAATCTCCATCCCCAGGCAATTCATAGTCTGGTTGATATGCTATTTTTGTTAAGCCAAGCCGGAATTACAATTTATGCATCGACTCATAGTTATTCTGTGATCAAAAAATTAGAAATTCTAGCTCGTAAACATCAAGAAAGTATACAACTCTGCTCTCTCACAAAAAGCAACGGAGATATTACTGCTCAAGTTAGTGATTTAAGCGAAGGAATGCCAGACAACCCAATTATTGACGCAGCCATAGAACTTTATGAAGAAGACGTAAGGCTGGAATTAGAACCATAGAAATGCCAATTTATCAAGAGAGTGGATTACAGATTACGCTACCTGATGGAGAGAGCTTTCGCTTTCAAGATTGTTCTGGCTACAAAACTCTGAGTGGTAAAAACCTATCAGAAATGGATTTTGGCTGGTGGAACTCGACAAAGAATAGTCTTTGGCTTTTAGATGTGAAAGATTACTCTCATTTACCTCCTACAGAAAGGTTGCCTGACCATCTTTTGGATAATCTAATCAAGAAAGCAACAGATAGCTTATTGATTTTATCAGCCGTATGGTTTGGCTCTGTAAAAGGTCAAGAGATTTGTTCAGAGTTACCTCTATCTTGCCGAACTTTCCCCAGCAAGCCTAAGAAGTTGAAGATAGTATTTGTGTTAAAAATAACGAATTCCCTCCTTAAAGCTGAATTAAGTCCACTGAAAACTCGATTACTAGCGCGTTTGCGGGGGCGAATAGCACTTTTTGATATAAATAATGTAACGTTAGCTGACCATGAAACAGGAATTAGAATGGGACTTCCCATCGCAACATTGCCAAGCGAAACAAACAGTGTTTGAGTTGGTACATCAGGTTATAATAGGGTGTAATCGTTGGCGAGATTTCTCTGATCTCAATTATCCGCGATCGCTATAGTAGTATGGAACTTGGAGATGTTTTACACTTCTTCTTCGCCAAGTCCAAACTCAGTCAAGTAAATCGTCTATACTTCGAGGCGGAAACGTCCGCGCTTTGGCACGTTGTATCGCCACTAGCAGACGCGCTGCATTATCTGGTGACTGAAATAAATAAGCTGTTTCTATAATGCGGTTCAGTTCGTTGATAGGAATAATCGCGACACTCTCAGAACCATCACGAGTGAAAATGACGGCTTCGCGGCTGGCAATAGCCTCT
>CAKZMA010001209.1 GCA_937127375.1 uncultured Coleofasciculus sp.
CAGGCTTTGCATCTTGCTCGCTACTAATACCCAATTTAAATGCATGACAGCTTAGGAAGCTGGGGAAGCTGGGGAAGCTGGGGGAGCAAGGGCACATTTTTCCTGATAGCGGTGCAAGGTTTTTGATGAGTTTGATTCTCTTTCCTGGAATGTGAACAAACTCTATTGACTTTTTTTGCCCACAGCAATATAATAAAAGGTTAAGTCGAGTAAGTCAGCTTAATCCAAGACTTCACCGAGAAATCTGTTTCAGTGACAAGGTGAAGCTGGAGCGGGGGAACCAACTTTTGGGGCATATCTCAGACTCGAAACCCGAGTCGAGAGGGACAACTCTCAGTCCTAGCCCGTCAGCTAACTCCGTAGGCATTGGGAGGAGACTGAAGAATCAGCATTTTTAGGAATGTCTCGATTTCATCAGTTTCAGGCGCTGGTACTGCTCAGTTTTTTGTACCTGCTTTTTGAAGTTGAGGCTTTGCCCATGTCGTTTCAGTTCAGCGTTGCGGCGATTTGTTGCGGGTGTAATGGGTATACATTGACGTGAGGATAAGCTGTTCGGCATTTAAACCTTAATATCAATAACGGCGAAAGCCTTGTAGTGCGAGCATCTTGCTCGCTACTAATACCCAATTTAAATGCATGACAGCTTACCAGTGACTATAGCACTACAGGGATACGTTAGGACATTTCTCTGTTGCCTATTGCCTATTGCCTGTTGCCTTTTCACCCAATTTTATTGTCCTAACCTCAATGCGTAGTGCTATAAAACACCAGTCTAGTAATCCAAATCGATGCAAGAATGCCCACAATAATGTAACAAAAGCAACCCAATTAGCCCTTTGGTAGAGACTTTTCTTAGAAGTCTCTACTAACTGCTATAACTAGACCTAGGTTATAGGCATGGGGTTGTTTTTTCTACCCAATCTGCTTTTGTTACCCCTTTATCCTTTGGGTACTTTTTACTGTTCGTTGAACATCTTCCCCTTATCCACTTCAATCATCAGGAAATTTATGGAAACTTGGTCTCAGATTATTGCATTTTCAACGTTTGTGGGTGTCATTCTCTTGGTTATGACCGAATGGATGCACCTAACAATTGCGGCTTTTTTGGGGGCATTACTGCTAATTTTTGTCCACGTTATGACGCTGAACGAAGCCGTTGACTACATCAGTCAGAGTTATGCTACCCTGGCTTTATTCTTTGGCGTAATGGTTCTAGTCCGGGCATTTGAACCCACTAAGGTATTTGACTACTTGGCTACACAAATGGTGGTATTAGCGGGAGGAGAAGGAAAGCGACTTCTGCTGGGAATTGTTGCCATTACTACTCCAATTTGTGCCATGTTGCCGAATGCGACAACGGTAATGTTATTAGCCCCTTTAGTGCCACCCTTGGCGCAGGAAATTGGGGTAAACTTCGTGCCATTACTAATTTTAATGGTGTTGGTGGCTAATAGCGCTGGATTACTCACACTTGTCGGTGATCCGGCAACCTTTATTGTCGGGGATGCTGTCAATATCAGCTTTACCGACTACTTGTTTCAGTTGAGTTTAGGGGGAGTTATTGCTGTTGCCGTGATCCTCGTCATGCTGCCCTTTTTATTCCCAAAAACTTGGCATAAAAAGCTGGATAATTTGAATCAACTGCCCCAACCTAAAATCAATCATCCTAGAGTTTTAATCGCTGGGGGGTTTATCATGGCGTTTGTGCTGGTGTTTTTTGTCGTAGGAGAATCCCTACCGATTCCAATTTCCCCAGCGGCTGTCGCTTTGATGGGAGCGGCGTTAGCGTTACTGTTGGCTCACCATAGCAAGATTGATACCGTTAACAACATTTTACGGGATGTAGACTGGAGTACCTTGCTATTTTTTATGTCTATTTTTGTGATCATTGGTGGACTGGAAAAAACAGGTATCGTCAGCGGTTTATCCAGACTCCTAGCCGTACTATTGGGACGAAATATTTTCCTCGGTTCACTCTTGCTACTTTTCTTAGTTGGTTTACTATCCAGTGTTGTTCCCAATATTCCTCTAGTTGTGGCAATGGTGCCACTGCTTAAACAGTATCTAGTTAACGTGGGTTCTGTGGGAGCAGATGTCCTATCTCCAACCTTTGAGGGTCAATTTCCCCCAGAAGTACTACCCCTGTTCTATGCCATGATGTTTGGGGCTACCTTGGGAGGGAATGGCACACTCGTTGGCGCTTCTTCCAATATCGTAGCGGCGGGTATTTCTGAACTCCATGGACGCCGGATTTCGTTTAAAACCTTTTTGGGTTACGGCGTACCTGTAATGGTGATACAACTCGTAACGGCAGCTTTATATATTACGATTCGCTTTTTCTTATAATTCCCAATTTACTTGTAAATAATCTATGCAAATTGCCCTCACCCTTGGCATTTTAATCCTCGCTTTAATTGCGTTTATTGCCGAATGGCTGCCCGTCGATGTCACCGCTCTGCTTATTGCCGTTGTCTTAATGCTGTTGGGATTAGTTACCCCGGAAGAAGGAATCTCTGGCTTTAGTAACTCGGCTACCATTACAGTAATGGCAATGTTTATCCTGAGTGAAGGAATTGGACGCACGGGTGTGATTCAAGTGGTTAGAGACGTGCTGATTAAATGGGGCGGAAAGAATCCCAGACAACAAATTTTTGTTATGGGGGCGATTGTCGGTTCGATTACTGCCTTTATCAACAATACGGCGGTTGTCGCTGTCTTTTTACCCATTGTGGAAGATTGGGGTAAAAAGCAAAATATCTCCGTGTCTAAACTGCTCATTCCCCTATCTTATGCCACGGTGTTAGGGGGAATGATTACCTTAATTGGCACCTCCACTAATATTGTGGCAAGTGGTGTATCTAAGGAACTGGGGTATGGCGAATTCGGATTATTTCAGTTTACGCCCTTAGGTATTATTACTTTTATGGTTGGATTACTCTACCTGACGCTCGCCGCACCCCGGCTTCTGCCCGATCGCAAACCATCCAGCAGCGATTTAGTCACCCAAAATTACGGTCTTAATGAGTATGTTAGCGAAGTTGTGGTTACACCGCGATCGAGTTTAGTCGGACAAACATTAGGGTCTAGTAAAATTCAGCGGACGTTCGATTTAGACGTACTGGAAATCATTCGTAATGATATCCACTTCCCTCAACCCTTGGCTGATAAAACCTTAGCCGTTGGTGATATTTTACTCGTGCGGGGGAGCCGAGAGGATTTATTGAAAATTAGAACCAAACGGGGACTAGATATCCTGCCAGAGGTTCAGTTTGGCGGGAAAGCGTTTGGGGAAACTGAACTCAGTTCAGTAGAAGAAGGCGTGGCAGAAGTCTTAATTTTATCGAACGCCAATCTTGTTGGTTCTAGCTTGAAAGAATTACGGTTTCGCCAACGCTATAATGTTACAGTATTAGCAATTCGGCGAGGAGAAGAACTGCTGCGAGAACGAATCGGTCAAATTCCCTTACGGTTTGGCGATTTGCTTTTAGTCCAAGGTCCCAAGCAAAGTTTAATCGGATTACAAACCAGTCGCGATTTACTGGTCATTGAACAGCGAGACACCGAAACCCTCCGCCAAGATAAGCTAGGAATTGCCCTGGCGATTGTGCTGGGTGTTGTGGTTATTGCTGCCTTCGATTGGGTACCTATCTTAGTAACGGCATTAGCAGGAGTTATTTTGATGATTGTAACAGGCTGTCTGAAACCGGGAGAGATGTATAATGCCGTGCGCTGGGATATTATTTTCCTGTTAGCTGGACTTTTTCCTCTCGGTATCGCGATGGATAAATCGGGAGCAACGGAATGGTTAGCTAGCCATTTAGTTGCTATGGGTGGGAATCTTTCGGGCTACTGGATTTTAATGTTCTTCTACTTAGCTACGTCCATACTCACCGAACTCCTTTCCAATAATGCTGCCGTAATTCTGATGATACCCATTGCCGCAAACGTTGCCACAACGCTGCATCTTAATCCCCTTGCCTTTATGTTTGCTGTCACCTTTGCCGCTTCTAACAGCTACCTGACTCCAATTGGCTACCAGACGAATACAATGGTTTATGGACCCGGTGGCTATAAGTTTCTGGATTTCACTCGAATTGGTGCGCCTCTCAATTTGCTGCTGACGGTAATAACGCCGATGCTGATTATTTGGTTGTATGGTTTAGCACCGACTTGACCAATGACAAATGACCAATGACGAATGACGAATGACCAATAACAAATGCACCTAAAATTTACTCAAGACATTGAATCCCTACTCAGCCGATTAACCCATCAACCCCTAACGCTTAGAGATATTCTCACAGAAACCTCTGAGCGAGGATTCAGCTTGGTCATTGGCTTATTAGTTTTACCCTTTTTGTTTCCCATGCCTCCCGGAGCATCAAGTGTATTAGGATTAGGCTGCTTAGTGTTATCCGTACAAATGGCTTTAGGACGGCGAAAACCGTGGTTACCGCGAAAAGTAGCCAACTTCCGATTCCCCCCTAGTTTGAGTTTAAAACTGCTCAAAAATTTGAAGCGAGTGATGAGGGTGCTGGAAAAAATTGTGCGCCCTCGTTGGCTAACTGTAGCGGAAAGTCCTAAAGTCTGGCGCTGGAATGGGTGTTGTATGTCTTGGCTAACCCTGCTACTGATATTACCGTTTCCGTTCACGAATCCGATGCCAACTGCTGCCATTTTGTTATTGGTTGTTGCTACTTTAGAGCAAGATGGTTTGTTGATGTGTGTGGGATATGGATTAACCGCTTTAGTGACTCTAGCTTTTGCTTTTATTGCTTATGCCCTCTGGCAAAGTACTCATTTCCTGCCTATTTCATTTTGAAGAAATAGTGGATAATAGAATTGGATAAAAACAATAGAGTGATCGAGGATTTTTTCTGAATAAAAGCTAGTCAACGTCAGGTATCTGGCAAAACAACTTACCGAGAGCGCTAAGTTAAAAATTCCCCCCAAGGGCGGATTTTAGGTGTCTCATTTTTTAGTTAGGTTTATTCCGCAACGTTTTCCGCTTAGACTAATCACCGCCAACTATGTCATTTACTACACCCTCATCTGCATCTTCAAGTCCTCTTCCCGATACCACTCAACCCTGGCATACCCTGGATATTGAGCAAGCACTAGAACATCTAGAAAGTGACCCCGACAGGGGTTTAACTCCCGCACAAATTAGCCAGAGACAGCAGCAGTATGGGTTAAATGAATTAACAGAAACAGGGGGGCGTAGTCCTCTGGCAATCTTATGGGATCAGTTCACCAATATCATGTTAGTGATGCTGATTGCCGTAGCCATCGTTTCAGCCATCCTGGATTTAGGCAATAGGGTATTTCCCAAAGACGCGATCGCGATTTTTGCGATCGTGATTTTAAATGGTTTGCTCGGCTATCTCCAAGAAAGCCGTGCTGAAAAAGCCCTCGCCGCCCTCAAGCGCCTCTCTTCCCCTAAAGTGCGGGTGCTGCGAGACGGGAAACTAATGGAAATTTCCGGTAAGGAATTGGTGCCCGGAGATGTCATGCTATTAGAAGCAGGGGTACAAGTCTCGGCTGATGGTCGTCTAATTGAAGCGCAAAACCTGCAAATCCGCGAATCTGCCCTAACTGGGGAAGCTGAAGCTGTACACAAGCAACCCGACGTGCAACTGAGTGAAGACGCCCCCTTAGGCGATCGCATAACCCTGGTATTTCAGGGAACCGAAGTCATTCAGGGGCGAGCCAAGGTACTGGTGACTAACACCGGGATGCAGACGGAATTAGGGCGAATTGCCACAATGCTGCAATCGGTGGAAACGGAAGCCACGCCGCTACAGCAGCGGATGTCTCAGTTGGGAAATGTCTTAGTCAGTGGTTCCCTACTCTTAGTCGCCTTGGTTGTTGTTGGCGGTATGCTGAACCGGGGGTTGGGACTGTTTGAAGAACTTTTAGAAGTATCCTTAAGTATGGCAGTGGCAGTCGTCCCGGAAGGCTTACCTGCTGTGGTTACCGTTACCCTGGCGATCGGTACGCAGCGGATGGTGCGCCGTCATGCTTTGATTCGTAAGCTACCTGCGGTGGAAACCCTGGGTTCTGTGACGACGATTTGCTCTGATAAAACCGGTACCCTCACCCAAAATAAAATGGTTGTTCAGTATGTTCATACCCCTGGAGATACCTTTGCGGTGACGGGTGACGGGTATGCACCGATTGGAGAATTCCGGATTCAGGAATCAGCGATTACCGTTCAAGACTATCCCGACTTGCAAACCCTGTTAACCGCTTGTGTCGTATGTAATGATGCCCGATTACAGCAGGAAAAGCAGGAATGGACGATTTTGGGTGATCCCACTGAGGGGGCGTTGCTATCCTTGGCAGGTAAGGCAGGATTTTTTGAAGAGTCGTTGCGTCAACAGTTGCCCCGAGTCGCCGAGTTTCCCTTTTCCTCTGAACGTAAGCGGATGAGTGCGATCGCTCAGACGCAGCATGGGGAAGACATTACATCCTACATCATGTTTACCAAAGGCTCACCGGAGCTAATTTTAGAGCGTTGCACCCGGATTCAGGAGGGTAAACTCACGCCGGAACAACGGGAGCAGATTTTGGAACAGAATAACCAGATGGCTGGGAAAGGCTTGCGGGTATTGGGATTTGCCTATAAACCCTTGCCAGATATTCCCCCGGATGGTGCTTGGGAGGAGAGTGAACAAGGATTAATTTGGCTGGGGTTAGTGGGAATGCTGGATGCGCCGCGTTCCGAGGTGCGGAAGGCTGTGGCTCAATGTCGGGAGGCGGGAATTCGCCCAGTGATGATTACAGGCGATCATCAGTTAACAGCACGCGCGATCGCAACTAATTTGGGCATTGCTAAAGACGGGGATATTGTTCTCACCGGACAAGAGTTGCAAAAACTCTCGCAAGCCGAATTAGAGCAACAGGTGAACCAGGTGAGTATATACGCCCGTGTTTCCCCGGAACATAAACTGCGAATTGTCCAAGCCTTACAAACTCAAGGTGAATTTGTGGCAATGACGGGGGATGGAGTCAATGACGCCCCCGCCCTCAAGCAAGCGGATATTGGCGTAGCCATGGGCATTACAGGAACAGACGTGAGTAAAGAAGCCAGCGATATGATTCTGCTGGATGACAATTTCGCCACTATCGTTCATGCGGTGGAAGAAGGTCGAGTGGTGTATACGAATATTCGCCGCTTTATCAAATATATTCTGGGCAGCAACATTGGAGAAGTGCTAACTATTGCATCGGCACCCTTAATTGGCTTAGGTGGCGTACCCCTGTCCCCCCTACAAATTCTCTGGATGAACCTCGTCACCGACGGATTACCCGCCCTCGCCCTGGCAATGGAACCCGCCGAACCCAATGTGATGCAGCGTCCCCCCTACAATCCACGCGAGAGTATTTTTGCCCGTGGGTTGGGGCTTTACATGGTGCGGATTGGGATTATATTGGCTATCCTGACCATCATACTCATGGTCTGGGCATATAACTATGCCCATGCATCAGGAGATCCGGATCGGTGGAAAACGATGGTATTCACCACCTTATGTTTAGCCCAGATGGGACACGCGATCGCGATTCGTTCTGATACTCAGCTAACGGTGCAACTGAATCCCTTCTCCAATCCTTATGTTCTGAGTGCTGTCACCTTGACCACGGCATTACAATTAATGCTAATTTATGTGGCTCCCCTACGGGATTTCTTTGGCACTCACTGGTTAAGTCCTCAAGAACTTTTAATTTGTCTTGGTTTTAGCGCTTTAATGTTTGTTTGGATTGAACTGGAAAAACTGGTGATTAACTGGTTCAGACGTCGGCAAACGGCGATAGGTTAACCGGAACCTACTCTAAAAGGTGATCATACCATTTCTCTTTAATCGGAGATGATCACCCCCACAGCTACTGACTCAACCATGCGATCGTGCCCCTTAACAAAACTTATTTAGCTAGCTGCCTAAATTTTGATAAAAATTTAATCAATGTCCAGCACTAAGCAGGTAGAATAGAAGGATTCTTCAGCAGAATCACCGCTATCGTTGAGGCACTCGGCAATGTCTTCTCACGAACACCTCTGGAAAAAAGGCTTCTCAAAGCCCAATTCGACCCCCGTGCCGAATCCCTTCAAGATACAGAGGCGTCGTGTCAAAGCCTTATCACCAAATT
>CAKZMA010001210.1 GCA_937127375.1 uncultured Coleofasciculus sp.
TTATTTGTCGTTATCCCAAAAATCGAATGACCAGTGATTTGCAACCCACCCTAAACGTACAAGCTGCTATTGACCAGTGGTGAGCTTAATGCTTCGGGTACAGCGACCTACTTAGGAAAATGGACTCAAACTGGAAACTTGACCTTCACACCGACTCATAGTAACCCTGATATCATCCTAACTAGTGGAGATTCCAAGTTCATAGGAGCGAATGGTGATGAACTCCAGGCTGAAATCAAGGATAGTGAATTAGACACCACAACGGGGATCGCCACGGGGACATTTCTGTTTATCGGTGGGACGGGACGTTTCGAGCAAGCGCAAGGTAGCGCCGACTTTACGGTGACCCAGGATCTAAATTCAGGAACTTTTGACGTTGTTGCTCAAGGTAGCATCGATTATTAGCTCTTCCAACTACCCATAAGTCTCTGTGACCTAGAGAAATGATATTGTAGAGACGTTGCCTGTAATGTCTCTACTCTCAGAGAGGAAACTTATGCTGACTAAACTACAAACGCGCAAACTGACTAAATTTTTCAGTATGCACGATGCCAAGTTTGATGGGGCTTTAGCTTATCAAGATTTTGAAAATATTATAAAAAAGTTAGCCGCATTAAGACACTGGGGTTCGCGCTCCCCTAGGTATCAAATTTTACTAAATAACTGTAATCGCAACTGGGAAGAATTGAAACGAGATGCAGATATAACCCACAATAAAAAAGTTAGCTTAGAAGAATGGTTATCCTATTATTCTATTATTTTAAATGATGAAGAGAAATACCTGCACAACATCCATTTTTTTATGGAATTAGTTTTCGAGGTGTTTGACAAAGATGAAGATGGAAAAATTAGCCAAGCAGAGTGGGCAGGGATTTTAAGTGTTTACAATGTGTCGCCTGTTTATGCTCCACGAGTATTTCCTAAATTAGATACCAATCAGGATGGTTTTTTAAGCAAAGAGGAAGTCCTGCAACTCATTCGTGAGTTTTTCTACAGCGACAATCCAGACGTGCCAGCTAACGAGATGTTTGGACCTTATTGATGTAGAGGTGTGGGGGAACAGGGGAGCAAAAGTTTATTGCTGGTACGTAGTTGTTTCAGCCTTTAAATCTCTCCTAAACTTTATGACGACAGCTATAATTCAAACCTAAAAACACAGACGTAGAAGGCTACGTCTGTACTTAATTTGTCTATTTTGCCTATCTATCCTAGACAGCGCCGGGTCCTCGACCACGCTCATCTTTTTCCATCGTCAACTCGCCTTGGCGTTCTTCATCGAGTTGTTGCAGTTCTTGGCGGCGTTTAGCTGTCTCTTGCTCTTCTTTTTGGCGCAAGTCACCCGGTTCGTTGACATACATTTCCGGCTCAACGGCAAAGTTATTTACCAAGCCTTCGTTGTCTACGGTATATCCCTCAGTGGTGTTGATACTATCAGGATTCGTTTGCTGATCTTCCGTAACCTTCGTCTTATAGTTATCTCCTTCCCGTTCATGACGGGCGGCTGTTTCCGCCGGAACAATATTTCTGTCGTAGGTTTCGGATTGAATTTGCTCTTTTGTCTTGGCTTGGCTATCTGAAGGATTTGTCGGATTCATATATAAGTCCTCGAAAAGCATCAATATGTATGTATTTCACTTTCCAAGTTACAGAAGAATTAATTGACGCACATCCCTCTGGCGAGTTAAATTAAGTTCACTTTACAGGTGTTTAGCACAAATGCATCCCTCTATGGGCTTAAACTTTAAAGAGAGATGGGATTGTAGAAACGTGCCATGGCACGTCTGGGAGATGAGAGTGGGTTGAGTAACATCAGGCTCAATGATCAATCAGCAGAAACGTGGGGCAATTGGTGATAAAAGTTACAATAGTCCAGAGAGTCGGTCAAAAATAAGGGTTGACGTATCGGACAAGATGTGTGTAAGTAAAAACAACACTTTATTTGCTCTGCCATCCCCGTTTTGACTTATTACTTATTACTTATTACTTAATCGTAGTTATGTCATCATCTCGAAAGCCGCCTTATATGAGAGACTTTGCTCAGTTTGAGCAACATGTGGCAACGATTTTTCAGAACGAGGGGTGGACTGTTACCACTCCCGACCCCAAGCCGCCAGAGTATGATTTAGTGGTTAGCAAAGAGGGTCAAACGGGTGCGGTTCATCTGAAATGGTTGATCAGTAATGTCCAAAAACCCCAAATACTCCGATTCTTAGGCTTTTTAGAATCGAAAGCGGGTCAAGACTTTAACTGTGGTTTTTTTATCACGACTAAAGGCTATGGTGCGCCCGCCAATGCTTTAATTCGCTCTTGGGGGTCAGACGCTAAAATCCAATGTGGAATTGCAGCAGACACCCAAATTCTCTGGGTGAATGAGGATGAATTACCGCCGCCAGAACCCCCGAAACCGGGTAAAATTTATGTTGGCGTTTTTACCTGTAAAGGTGGCGTCGGCAAAACCACCGTATCTGCTCATTTAGCGGGTGCATTTGCCCTAGAGGGATTTAATGTGGCGCTCGTCGATTTAGACCCAGAACAAAACCTGCAAAAGCTACTAGGCGATGGGGTGGATGTTCCCCGACCTAGAGGTGTTGGCGCGAGTACCTATATCGCGGTCTATGATTGGCGTGAGTGGCACGAAGATGCTGCACGGGATTGTAAAGTGGTCGTTTGTGATTGTTCCCCTGCCTTAGAACGTAATCCCAAAGAGCTGGTGAGTCAATTTGACTATTGCATTATTCCCACCACCTTAAATCCCTTGGGACTGAACAAACATGGTCAAGTGATTAAGGATACGGTAAGAGGAATCCGAGAACTTAATCAACAAGCTCACCTATTTGTGCTAGTCAATAATTTTAAGTATCCCGGCTCTAAACGGCGATTGCGGTTGCTCAGAGATACGTTTCTGAATACGTATAATGAGGTCAAAGCCATCGATCATAAGTTTCACTGCATTGATCCCAAATACGCTTGTATTCGCTCTAGTGATCAATTGTATTATTGGGGAATTCATTTACTCGAAAATCCCGACGAAGCTCGCAGTGAGTTAGCGTTTAAACTGGTGGGCGGAATTTGTTATCCCCGCGATGATTTTATTAACCTTGCCGATTATATTGAACGGGAAGCAGGGTTAGGGATTCTCCGGAATTAAGAGCAGGGGGCAATGTAGAGACGTAGCATGCTACGTCTGGGAGCAGGGGTAGCAGGGGTAGCTGGGGAAGATGAGGGAGATGGGGAAGATGAGGGAGATGGGGAAGAGAATTTACAAAGGACATAAGACGAATGACATAAGACGAATGACATAAGACATTTGCTGTCAACGCAAAGAAAGACTACAGAGAGTAGCCGAGCGATCGCATAACCTGGTAAATCTGTACTCAACCCTATTTGGGGTTTAGCTGTAAATTTATAAGATTGCGATGACGACTAACGCGAAATACGTCCTAGCCCTTGACCTCGGTACCACGGGGAACCGAGCCATTCTATTTGACAAACAGGGTGCGATCGCGGGACAAGTTTATCAGGAATTCACCCAACACTACCCCCAACCCGGTTGGTTGGAACATGATCCCCAGGAAATTTGGCGGGATACTCGTGACTGTATGCAGCAAGTCTTAAAGGATAAGGGGGTTTCGGCTTCGGAAATTGCGGCGATTGGTTTAACCGTACAGCGTGAAACCTGTTTACTCTGGGATAAAACCACTGGGGAACCCTTGCATAATGCGATCGTTTGGCAGGATCGACGCACCGCCGCCCGATGTCGGGAGTTAAGCCAACAAGGGCATGATGCGGATATTCAACAACGTACAGGATTAGTCCTGGATGCTTATTTCTCAGCCACGAAGTTAGAATGGCTGCTGAATTGGGTGCGCCAGGAAAAACCGGATACGAATTTCGATAATGTTTTAGCAGGCACCATTGATACCTGGATTCTCTGGAATCTCACCGGGGGCAAAGTCCACGTTACCGATCACAGTAATGCCAGCCGCACCATGCTGATGAATCTCGCCAATCAAGATTGGGATCACAGCCTTCTGGATTTATTTGGCATTCCGGCTCAGATTTTGCCCCAAATTCAACCCAGTATGGGACTGTTTGGCAAAACGGAATCCAGTTTGCTAGGGGAAGAAATTCCGATTATGGCGATTTTCGGTGACCAACAAGCGGCACTGTTTGCCCACGGTTGCGATCGCCCGGGTATGCTCAAATGTACTTACGGTACAGGCTGCTTCTTAATTTCCTATACGGGCAAAGAACTGACGCGATCGGGCAATCGACTCCTTTCCACCGTCGCCTGGACAAATGCAGCAAATGGCAGTGGCACTGATGTGGCTTTTGCCCTAGAAGGGGCGATGTTCACCACCGGGGCTTGTATTCAGTGGCTGCGAGATGGTTTACAACTGATTGAGTCGGCTGCCGAAACTGAACCCCTAGCCCGTCAAGTCGAGGATACCAATGGGATCTATTTTGTTCCCGCTCTCAGTGGTTTGGGTGCCCCCCACTGGGATATGAGTGCCAGAGGTGCATTCCTCGGTATTACAGGCGGTGTCAAGCGGGAACACATGGTACGGGCGGTATTGGAATCGATCGCCTATCAAGTCCGAGAAGTCGTTGATGCCATGAACAAAGATGGCGACACCCCCATCGAACTCCTGAAAGTAGACGGCGGTGCGTCTCAGAATGACTTCTTAATGCAGTTTCAAGCCGATGTCCTTAACATTCCCGTCGAACGCCCCGCCGTTCTTGATGCGACAGCGCAAGGTGCGGCATTTGGTGCAGGGTTAGCCGTTGGGTTCTGGGATGATTACCATAAGCTCGTTACCCAAACCGCCATCGAACGGACATTTGAACCGGGAGATGGCACAAAAGCTGCCCAGGATAATTTTATCGATTGGCAGAAAGCCGTTGAACGCGCCAAGAATTGGGTGGAGTGACATCTTCCCACAGTGGCTGATTCAGCTTACTTAGGCTTCCCCGCCCTCACAGTCGGCGGGGTGGTTCATGTCTAAGTACAAATCATCGAACTTAATCATAAATATAACTAATGCTGATTAATCAGGGGTTTAATCCGTCAATAGCTCTAATCACAAACCGGGCAAACCCTTATTAACAATGTCATTGACTGGGATATTCATGCCGCACATATCTGGACACTAACGGCTTGATGTACATATAAGAATAACTGATTTAATATTCAATTAACACTTTCATTCCTAATCCTGTTTAAACTTTTTAACTTTTTTTCGTAGTATCAGAAGTGAAGCAGAAAAAGTTGCCCCCATCAGCTTAGGCTCGTTGGGTCAGTATACTACAGCACAATTGATTCTGCTGCTTCAGATTAATAGAGAGGAACACAAATGGCAAGTTACAAAGTCACCTTAAAGAGCGAAGCTGAAGGCTTGGATACAACTATTGAAGTACCTGATGACGAGTACATTCTCGATGTGGCGGAAGAGCAGGGTATTGATTTGCCCTATTCTTGCCGTGCTGGTGCTTGTTCGACCTGCGCTGGTAAACTCGTCAGTGGTGAAATTGATCAGTCTGACCAGTCTTTCTTAGATGATGATCAGATTGAAGCTGGATATATTTTGACCTGTGTAGCTTATCCTAAATCTGACTGCACCATCACCACTCACCAAGAAGAAGAACTGTACTAATTCTGTCAATATTGTTCAGGCGTTAACTCAATCGCCTAATCCATCAATAAGCCTACTAACTATGTTAGTAGGGAAAGCAGGAACACAAAAAAACGGTGTTCCTGCTTAAAGTATATATAGCGTTTTCATTTGCGATGTGGAACTCACGATAGTAGACAAAGGGAATAGGGAACAGGAAACAGGTGTTTTTTTATGTGATGAGAAACTAGCATTGGATTCCATAAATGATTTGGAATTGTTCTAGAATAAGACACCACTTTCCCCTACATGACGTGAGGATAAAAACCGTATTATTTTTGCTGCCAGCCAGACTCAGGTTAAGCTGTAGAGAGACTAAAACATCTCCAAACAGCAACCCATGAACCATTAACAATGAACAATTATTTACCCTCCTAGTTGTAACTGTGTTTCTGTTCTAGGATGAGGTATTGCTTGAGGAATGGGTAACTCCAGGCTTCTCGGTGATTTCTTCTTGAGTTGCTGAAGTTTTTTTCGACTCGCTTTATCTTTGTTAATAAAACGATTATTGAGAGTTTGAATCTCCTGGAATTCACTTTCGGCTGACTTAAATAACCACTTATCATCCGAGTCAAACTCAAACATCGAGGTTAAGTGACATTGAGTAGGATGACTATATCGCATACATCCGCTATCAGAAGAGTTGGCATCGCAAAAAGGGCATTGAATTTGGGAACACGTATTCATAGTAGGCTGTGACATAGGTGAATTTTTCTTCAACCTCAACAGGCACGGAAATCAAGGCATTTCATCCTTACCTTAACATTTCTAGACTCATTAAGTGAGGCTTAGGTTCCGAAGTCCTCAAGTCTCCTGCCATAAACTCCCTCTAGGGAGGATAGCCATAAATCCCTTATTCTATAAAAACTTCATGAACATCCCCCTAGTAGGGATGTGGCTATAAGAGCTTGTAATCCCTTCTCTTTATGAAAGATTCACAGGATTTTACCGTTATTTTTACTCATACTTTAAATAAATTATTACAACTAATTATTCTTTTGATCAATTAAATTAAAAATTAAAACGCCTCAATTATTCTCTCAAGCTATTAAATTAATTGGGTAAATTTGATGCCCAAGTAAAAGCATTAATCATTTTATTTTGTGACTATAAAACCTAAGAAATGTAACAATCGCTACCGAACACTCGTCCATTATAACTCTTACTTTTAACAAGAGCTGGCTGAATGAAGATGAGGAAGATGGGAAAAGTCGGAAAGAAGTCAATTTATCCTCCTCATTTAGGGGTTAAAGTTATGAGAACACTGTTCCCTATTCTTTCCCCTCACCCCAATACTGATTCAGCAACCCCTAAGCTAAAAAACTGGATAAACTAGGTACATCTACCCAACTGTTCTCTTGATGCGATTGATGGGTTAAATCCATTAATAATTGGGAATAGACTCCTTCCGCTAGCGAAGGACTTTGATGTTTATCCGCATCAATACTTTGTACCCACTGATCCACAACCCGAATAAAGGGTGCTAAACGTCCATCCGGGTAAACTTGGGGAAATGCTAGTCGTTTGGGAATATCTACTTCTGACAGCGATTCTCCAGCCGGGGCTGCCCAAAGCTGAAATCCATGGACATAATCGTTTTGGTTGGAACTGCCCAAAACCAACGTTCCGCGATCGCCATAGACTTCGACAAAATGCCCCCGCCCATTATAAGTAACGGAACTGATGCAAAGTTGGCAAGGTGTACCATCAGCTAATTCCAGCATCAGCAGACAGGTATCATCGGCGTCCACGGTTTGGAGTTTTCCCCCTTCACTGGGATCAGGGCGTTCTGGAATTGCCGTACTCATTTGGGCGCACAACCGACGCACCGAACCAAACAACCAATTAATGTAATCAAAAGCGTGAGACCCCACAGCGCCTAATGCACCTCCGCCCTTTTCCTTTTGGGCGTACCAGTTCCAAGCCCGTTGCGCGTTGGCACGGCTGGAGACTAACCAGTCAATTTTAATCAGACGCTTCTGACCAACATAGCCGGATTCTAAATGTTCTGCCAAGAGTTGCCATGGGGGAACAAAGCGAAATTCAAAATCTGGCATCGCCACTACCCCTTGCTTCTTGGCGAGGTGATAGAGATCTCGCGTTTCGGTAGCTGAGAGGGTCATTGGTTTTTCCAATAACAGATGTTTTCCGGCTTGCAAAACCTGCTGCGCCATGTCGTAGTGAAGAAAGGGTGGGGTAGAAATACTCACCGCTTGCACATCTGGCATCGCTAGTATATCCTCCAGGCGATCGCTCGCTTGGGGAATATTATGAGATTCAGCTACCGCCTTGGCTTTATCCAGGTGAGGGTTATAAACCGCTACCACCTTTGTGCGGGGGTGAATCTGAAAACCTGGGATATGAATTTTCTGTCCAAATCCGGTACCGATTACAGCAACTCCAATTTGATTTGTCATTTGTTGTTCGTCATTCGTCATTCGTCTTATGTCATTCGTCTTATGTCATTCGTCTTATGTC
>CAKZMA010001211.1 GCA_937127375.1 uncultured Coleofasciculus sp.
GGTAAGGTGCGATGATGGCGGCAACGTGCGATCGCGTTACCACAAAGTTGACTACAAAGCGTGCGATCGCATCGGTAGCCGTCTCTCAAGTCTCACTTTACCCGATCTCAGAGGTCTTAATTGTATAAGAGCATTAGCCAAGCTGTTCCCTCTTCTCACACATCATCATAGAAATCACTTTACCAAAGAGGTCGCTTTAAAATTTGCCTAACAGACCCGTACATTTCACTGATTAATCCATCTAGTTCATGCTCAATATCTTCCCATCGTCCAAGTTTGCTTGTCCACTTGCCATTTGGTAATTGTCTAGCCGCATGTGTTGGTTCTCCATCAGGTGTAGCGTATAGAGCTATCTTCTGAAAACCCTCTTCCCAATCAGAACTATCGCACGGTTCATATCCCAACGTTTGATAAGCTTGGATAAAAGCCGCAATCGTTAATTCTGCGGGTACGCCATTGAGCCAATAGTAGGGATTTTCGGGTTCTACAGGATTCCACCAACGGTCATCTTCCCCTGCAGCCCAAGCAAAACAATTGTAAATTCGAGATGCTTTACTTGTGATGCGATATCCAGTGGCAAAAAGACGTGGAAATTCATCTTCCTTGTACTTTTCCAATCTACCATCTGTAACCATGTTCCTTGCCCCATTGTATCCATGCCCCTGCCATTTGCGTTAACCTACCCTGGTGTTCTGGCTCAACTGGATTAGCACCCGTAATAGATTGCAACGCCCAAAACCAATGGTCAGGTTCACGTTCGAGTTCTCGTAAAATGAGCGGAACCACTGGTTGACCCATACCAATAATTCGTTGATAAGCTGGGTGCATGACCATTTTCGTGACTAAAGACATCATTCCTGTCTCCCGCCGCCATTGTTCTCCCAGTTGTAAAAATGTTTCCTCTAAATCTGATGGCTCTAAAAGAGGATAACAGTAGGCGGCATTTCTCCTATCAACTTTGTAGATTGTTTCCATGACACTAAATAACCGGGGCTAAAATAAACATAACGATGAGGGCGGATTTTGAATACTCTCAAACCTTTATTAGACAATTGTTTTAGCGTCAATCCGCCCCGACAATGGGTATTATGCCAAAACCGATCGCCAAAAATCTCTATTGCCACAACCTTGACAAACTGACTCTTTTACCCTGTGATTAATGATATCCTTTGTGTGTGGAACAGCTAAACCGCCCCGACTTTCAATCCTCCCTCTCCGTCACTTATCCCCATGAACCGACGCAAATTTTTACAATACGCTAGCCTCTTGACTGCTGCTGGACTTACTCCGATTGGGTTGCATGGTTGGGCGGCTAGAGGAATGGCTTCCACGACTACCAACAAACGACTCATTGTCATATTCCTGCGCGGTGGTATCGATGGATTAAATGTGGTGGTTCCCTTCCAAGACCCAGACTACTACGAAGCCAGACCCAGAATTGCTATTCCCCAACCCAAAGAAAAAGGAGGAGTGCTAGATTTAGATGGTCGTTTTGGCTTGCATCCCGCCTTAGCTGACTTGATGCCGTTATGGAAACAAGGCAGTTTAGCGTTTGTCCATGCTTGCGGATCACCGGATACCACTCGCTCTCATTTTGATGCTCAAAATTATATGGAAAGTGGCACTCCTGGCGATAAAACCACATCCGATGGTTGGATGAATCGCCTGTTAGCAACTCTCCCTCAAGCTGGACCCACTCAAGCCGTCAATATCGGTTCGATGATCTCGCCTATCCTGATGGGTCAAAATTCTGTGGCTAGTCTACCACCGGGAAATAAAGCCACCCGTTCTCTGTCAGTAGACCGTTCTCAACTTAATGCAGCCTTTGAACGCCTTTACCGTGGGAATGATCCGATTCATCTAGCTTATCAGGAAGGACAACAAGCGCGAGAAATTTTGCTGGCTACCCTAGCGGCTGAAATGCGGGAAGCTGACAACGGCGCACCCCCTCCAAATCGGTTTGCTAAAGATACCCGGAATCTGGCGAGGCTAATGGTTGGAGATTCTCAGACTCAATTGGCATTTATGGCGTTAGGTGGCTGGGATACTCATATTAATCAGGGAAGTAGTCAGGGTCAGTTTGCCAATAAACTGAAATCTTTGGCACAAGGATTAGTGACTCTCGTCAAGGAATTAGGATCAGTCTATTCCGATACTGCGATCGCCATCTTATCGGAGTTCGGTCGCACGGTGCAGGAAAATGGGAATGGTGGAACCGATCACGGACATGGTAACGTGATGTGGATTTTAGGGGGTGGGATTCGTGGTGGTAAAGTCTATGGGGAATGGTCTGGTTTGAGTGAATCGGCGTTATTCCAAGGACGAGATTTAGCCGTCACCACCGATTTTCGAGACGCGATCGCATCCCTATTAGAACAACATATACAACTTAAGGCGAATCAAGTTGCTCAGGTTTTTCCTGGCTTTACTTCTAATCATCGTTTGCCACTTTTTTGACGGATCATGGCATTTTGGTCGGTTGGGTTGAACGACGTGAAACCCAACAATAATTTGTTGGGTCTCATCCCTCGGTTTAAATCAATTTGACCGCTTTCAGACCAAAAAATAGGGCTAGGGCGACACCCGTAGCACCACCAAGGATTAAAAAGTAGGCAATAATTCCAGATCCAGACATTTACCGTTCTCTCAAAAACGTCTTATTAGACCATTAAATCATTAAGTGGGATAAAATACAGCCCACAGTTGCTTGGGGCAAATCAGATGAAGTCAGTGATTCGGGTTGAAGTACCACCGCAGTCTTACGACATTGCGATCGCGCCAGGAAGCTTGGATGATATCGGCGTCTGGATGAGTCGGCTGAAACTGGGGAAAAAGGTTCTCCTCGTCTCCAATCCCGCCATTTTTCGCCGCTATGGGGAACGCGCGATCGCGGCGCTAAAGTTGGTCGGCTATCAGGTGTCTCACTGTACCTTACCCGCAGGCGAACGGTACAAAACCCTCAAGTCCATTCAAAAAATCCATGATGCTGCCCTCCAGAACCGCTTAGAACGGTCTTCAACGATGGTAGCATTAGGGGGAGGCGTGATTGGGGATATGACCGGGTTTGCGGCGGCTACCTGGTTACGAGGGATTAATGTCGTCCAAGTTCCCACCTCCCTGTTAGCGATGGTGGATGCCGCTATTGGCGGTAAGACAGGAGTCAACCATCCCCAAGGCAAAAATTTAATTGGCGCATTTCACCAACCCCGCTTTGTGTTAATTGATCCGCAAGTCTTACAAACCTTACCCCCACGAGAATTACGGGCGGGAATGGCAGAAGTGATTAAATATGGCGTAATTTGGGATGCTGAATTATTTACTAAATTGGAGAGTACAAAGCGTCTCGACCAACGGCGATATTTAGAGGATGAATTATTGTCCTTTATTTTATCCTGTTCCTGCCAAGCCAAAGCCGATGTTGTTAGTCAGGATGAGAAAGAAGCCGGATTAAGAGCAATTTTAAATTATGGTCACACGATTGGTCATGCGGTTGAAAGTTTAACCGGGTATAAAGTCGTTAATCATGGGGAAGCGGTGGCGATTGGCATGATGACGGCGGGTCAAATTGCTGTAGAACTTCAGATGTGGACATCTCAGGAAGCGGAACGTCAAAAGGCGTTAATTGAGAAAGCCGGATTACCGACTCAGTTACCACCGGGACTGGATATTGATGCAATTATCGATACCTTACAAACGGATAAGAAAGTGAAAGATGGCAAAGTGCGATTTATTTTGCCCACTGAAATCGGTCATGTCACAATAACTGATCAAGTTCCAGCCGATGTCATTCGCCAAGTTCTGAATAATCACTTATAAATTCCCTGTTCCCTGTTCCCTATTCCCTGACGAATGACAAATGACCAATGACAAATGACCAATGACAAATGACCAATGACTAACGACGATAAAACCCTTGTTCCCTTGCCATAGAAAGCGCCATGTAAAGAATATTCTGCCGTTCAATGGCAGGAAAGCTAATCGTATAAATCATATCGTTTTGCTGCCACATCACCGTTGAGAAGGGGTAGGAGGGATTTTGCAGGGGTCCTTCAATCAAATATCCAGCCACGGTAGGGGTGAGAGTAATGCGATCGCCTAGGGTTTCATGGCGTTGGAGATCCCGCCTCGCACTCGCCGACTGCTTGGGGTTGACTGAAAAGCTACCCAGTAAGCAGGAATTCGGACTGCGATCGCAGGTAAACAGACTTACCATATAACTTGGGGGGGCTTCCGAGGGAAAAACCCGGATAATCAGTTTGTTTGGATCAATATCCAACAGATCATTCACTCGTAACTCAGTGGGTAAGCGCATGGCTAACCCCACAGGCAAATTTTTTTGGATACGTCCCATAAACGGAATAAACACGGGTGCAGGTTGGGCTTCAACCGCTACCGCCAAACTGAAGACACTGAGGAACAATGACACTCCCCAAAAACAACGTTGCCAAATTCGGTAGACCACTTCGACTCAATTTAAACTAGATGCTTAATTATTTTTAGTCTACAGCTTTCTACCGTATGGATAAGACTCACTGTCTTTAACAACGATAACGATGCTACCATACTTGATATTACCCCTCATCCCTCCACCCTAGCTGTTTTTATGAAGAAAATGTAAAGCTATCCTAAAATTGGTTAAGATCGTAACACAATGCCCCTGATCAGAAGCGGTAAACACCTCATCAGCGTGAACTTGCACGTTGCCAAAATAGGAGAAACATGGTTAACCTCTCTTCCCCGCCCCTTTCCTGGAGCGCAACCTCTCCCTTATTGCTATGTGATAAAACGTATTACATTGGTGCTAACGTACCAATTGCTAACGTACCAATTGC
>CAKZMA010001212.1 GCA_937127375.1 uncultured Coleofasciculus sp.
GATCCCCCTTCCGTCCCCCTTTTGATCCCCCTTCCGTCCCCCTTCAAAAGGGGGAGACCAGAGGATGCTTCGCTTTTTATTCCATGGGGGAGACCAAAGGATGCTTCGCTTTTGTTTCATGGGGAAACCAAATGACGAATGACAAATGACAAATGACAAATGACAAATGACGAATGACAAATGACAACTATAACCAATTCCCCACCAACACAAACGGTGCCCAGTATACCGGATTTTGATACTTTTTTTCCTTTAGTAAAGAAACTTGAACGCGGCGCAGGGCTTCGGCTTTCGTCAACGTTTTGTCGGTTAATTCTTGATAAAAACGAATCATCAAATCAGCCGTAGCCGCATCATTAACAAACCATAGCGTCGCCAAGGTACTACGCGCCCCCGCCCTTACTGCTACACCTGCTAATCCTAACGCCGCCCGTTTATCTCCTGTTGCAGTTTGGCAAGCACTGAGTACCAATAATTCAATGGGTTGGCGATCGCCTCCGGCTCTGGTTTGCAATAAGGTGTTAAGTTGATTGATGTTGAGGCGATTATCCCAGGTGAGAATAAAGGTATCTTCCAGTTTAGAACTAAACTGACCATGGGTGGCGAGGTGAACCACAGGAAAGGGTACGGAATCAATTGCCTGTTCAATGGCGGTTGTGGTAAACTCTTGATTCAGTAGCAGTTGACCGGACACTTGAGCTTTAATTTGCTGCAATTCGATTTCCACAAATGGTAAGGGAGGTAAACCTTGGCGCGATTCGGAAAGCCCGCCTGTGAATGCATAAATGTCGCCTCTTGTCAAGGGTTTGGGGTCTAAAAGTTGCAGTCCCGGCGTATAGGCGATCGCATACTTTTCAATCAGAAACTGGTTCCCATCATGGAGAACCGCCATGGGTAGATTTAGCAGGGGACTATCCAAGACAAAAACGAGGGTTTTCGCGCCGCTGGCGGCTAAGTCTGACTCAATCGGGCGAATTAACCAATCATAAAGCTGTTGGGCTAGGGGTAAGTATTCCTCAGATGTCGCCCTAGGATTTCCCCCCATCACCAAAATTTGCGCCCGAAAAATGTTTTGCAAGGATTCAGGGATAGTAATAGGCTGTCCACGCTTGGGTTCGACACTTAGGGGAGAAATCGCGGTTCGCAGTTGGTTAAATAGATTGGAGTCTTTCCCTTGAGGTAGTTTTGTCCCGAAATGACGCAGAGGTGCATCGGGTAAGGATACTACCACATCCAAGCGATCGCCTAATACAATTGGGTAAATTACCGCCGCATTTTGATCCACTTCGTCAATCACAATCCGGTTCGCATTTAAGCAATCTTCCCGGAAGAAATTGACTAATTCGGCTTGTTGCAGCGATTCGATCACATCGCGGGCTTGGGCTAAATCGTTTTGATCTGGATTATCGGTGGGTGAGGATAATAATAATCGCACCAATTCCCGGTAAATTGGTTCCACGCGATCGCGGAACGAGAATTGCACCTGAGAATTAATACTCACCAAATCTCGACGTAAGGATTCGAGGGTATTTACTGCTGCATTATACGCCGCGATCGCACCGTCTCGTTTTCCCTGTGCTTTCAGCAGTCGTCCTAATTGCCACTGCCAAGTATAAGCAATATCGGGGGCGTTAATCGACTGGGCAATTACTAACGCTTGTTCGGTTAAGTCTTGCGCTTCTTTCCATTGTTGAGTTTGTTCATAAAGCGCCCCTAATTGCCCCAAAGCGAGAGACTGGCTGCGGTTGTCGCCAAGCTGTTTGGCTTGTTCCACAGCTACCGCCAAAGACTGGGCTATCTCTGAGGTTTTAGCATAGTCCTGAGATTGAAGTGTCATTAGCGAACCCGCTAAATTAATTCGCGCTTCTATTGCAGTACGAGACGCCGGGAGTTGACTAATTTGATTTTGCAACGATTGAATAAATGCTGGATCAGCAGAGAGGCTGGGTGTGGCGACGATGAGACTGAGTTGATTGAGTTGCGCTTGAATCCGAGTTGAGGAGTCACCTAAAATCGGATCAGCGGCTTGTTGATAATAATTGAGCGCGGCTTCAATTTCTCCTTGCGATCGCGCCGTATTTCCTAATCCCAGAAAGGCAGCACTAATCTGTTCGGGAGATTGAATCACTTGAGCCACTTGTAAACTTTGGGTTAATCGTTTTCTGGCATCATCCATTGTCCCGACTAAGCGCAGTAGATTCCCTAACCGTCTCAAGCCAATCGCCTTTAGCGCCGAATCGGGTTGTTGTTGTAATCGAGGTTCAATTTGTTGCAAACTATCCAGGGCGCGGCGATACATTCCTGCCAATTGTAAGGCTTGAGCTTGATTAATTTGACTGTGCAGCAAACCGACTTCATCCTCGGTTTGAGTATAGCTATTGACCGCCGTGGTAAAACTATCTAGGGCGGCTTCTAGATTCCCTTGTGCCAAATACAATTGTCCTTGAACATTAAACGCCGCTCCTTGTAATGTCCAGGCGTCAGGGGTTTGGGCATTGTCGAGAAGTTGTAAGCTAGTGGTAATCGTATCCTGGGCATTCTGCCACTGTCCTAATTGTTGATAAGCTAAGGCTAAATTGGTCAATGTCATGGCTTGCCGTAATCTATCTCCCTGTGATTGGAAAGCATCGGCAGCTTGTTGTAACAGATTAATGGCGTCTGTGTACTGTCCGGCGTCGTAGTGAGTTTTCCCCTGTTGCGCCATCGTTTGCGGAGAAATCGAAGGTTGTGCGGTTGGCGGAAGAGTCGCTTGAGTAGCCGGGAGGTGAGTCAGGGTTGTGACACAGAAGGTTAAGACAGCCAGGAGAAGGTAAATTCGGCTAATTTGGCGTTTAATCAGTTGTCGAAGGATTGGGAACATCACCCACGCCTCATCCTGTTTCAAGGGTTAGACTTTCGGACTATATCTCAATTATCCTCATATTCGCTACTTAGGGTCTGCTGAATAAGTTTTGTGGTGAAGGGAGGGAACAGGGAACACCTCGGCTTCGCTCGGTGTGTAACAGGGAAAAATGTCCTAACCTGTCTTGGTACTGCCACATAGGGCGGTGAGGATGTCAATTTCTGCCTTGTAGCCAAAAAAGCAACCTGTCCAACTAGACAGGCTGCTTCGGTCATGAACTATAACAGAGGGGTGAGGACTACATCATGCCCATGCCGCCCATGCCACCCATGCCGCCCATGCCGCCCATGCCGCCCATGCCGCCCATGCCGCCCATGTCAGGCGCTGCGGGTTGCGGCTCAGGTTTCTCGACAACTAGGGCTTCGGTGGTTAGAACCATCCCGGCAATGGAACCTGCATTCTGAAGTGCTGAACGCACAACCTTAGCGGGATCGAGAATACCAGCAGCAATCAAGTCTTCCAGCTTGCCAGTTGCGGCATTGTAACCTACATTGCCTTGGCTCTCTCGCACTTTCTCGACAATCACTGCACCTTCAACCCCGGCATTATCTGCCATCTGACGCAGAGGGGCTTCTAAGGTTTTGGCGACAATATCCGCACCGATTTTCTCTTCAGCATCCAGGTTAGCTTTGATGCCATCAACTTTGGAAATTAAGCGAATCAACGTGGTTGCACCGCCAGGAACAATCCCTTCATCGATCGCGGCTTTGGTGGCATTCAGGGCATCCTCAATCCGCAGCTTGCGATCTTTGAGTTCCGTTTCTGTGGCTGCACCGACTTTAATTACCGCTACACCACCTGCAAGTTTAGCAATCCGCTCTTGCAGTTTCTCTTTATCGTAGTCAGAATCGGTTTCCTCAAGCTGTTTGCGGATTTGGGCAATGCGCTTATCCACTTCTGACTTGGTTTCACCACTGGCGACAATAGTGGTTGAGTCTTTGTCAATTGTGATTTTGCGTGCCGTTCCCATCATCTCAGTAGAAGCACTATCTAAGCTGAGACCAATTTCTTCGGAAATTAACTGACCCCCAGTCAGAACCGCAATATCTTGCAGCATCTGCTTGCGGCGATCGCCAAATCCTGGCGCTTTGACGGCGGCGACGTTGAGAACTCCCCGCGCTTTGTTTACCACCAAGGTGGCTAAGGCTTCCCCTTCTACATCTTCAGAAATAATCAGTAGGGGTTTGCTGGCACGGGCAACTTTTTCCAGGATGGAAACTAATTCTTGGATGTTATTAATTTTTTTATCAGTAATCAGGATATAGGAATCTTCAAATTCCACGGTCATCCGTTCCTGATCGCTGACAAAGTAGGGGGAGAGGTAACCCCGGTCAATTTGCATCCCTTCCACGACTTCTAGTTCAGTGGAGAGCGATTTTGACTCTTCTACGGTAATTACGCCATCCTTGGTTACCTTGTCCATCGCCTCGGCAATCATTTGCCCGACTTCCTCGTCGTTCCCGGCGGAGACAGTGGCGACTTGCGCGATCGCATCGCCAACGACGGGTTGAGCCATGGACTCAATTTCTTTAACCAGATGATTAATGGTTTTCTCAATTCCTCGACGTACAGCAACCGGATTAGCACCAGCCGCAACGTTTTTGAGTCCTTCCCGAATCATCTCCTGCGCCAGAACGGTAGCGGTTGTGGTACCATCTCCAGCAATTTCTTTGGTCTTGGATGCGACTTCTCGAATCAGTCGCGCCCCCGTATTCTCTAAGGGGTCTTCTAGTTCAATATCTTGGGCGACGGTGATACCATCATTAACAATCTGGGGAGCGCCAAAGGATTTCTCCAGCAGCACATTCCGCCCTTTTGGTCCAAGGGTAATCCGGACTGCATCTGCCAGAGCATTGACTCCCCGTTCTAAGGCTCGCCGTGATTCTTCGTTAAACGAAACGATTTTTGCCATAGGGTTCCCAATACTT
>CAKZMA010001213.1 GCA_937127375.1 uncultured Coleofasciculus sp.
CCCTTGACCAGGGCTTACTTTTCACGGGATCTGGAAAACCTCTCTCCAAACCTCTCTCCTGCAAGGAGAGAGGCTTTGAGTTCTCCCCCATGAAAAAAAAAGCGAAGCATCCTTTGGTCTCCCCCTTTTGAAGGGGGATCTAATAGGGGGACGGAAGGGGGATGGTATAACACAGTTGCGCTTTAGTGCTAAAAAGGCTTAATTCAGCGTATTCAATCAGATAGTCTAGGTTCCCGCGCCAGATTTTGACAAGATTAAGCTGTCATCAATTTAGATTGGGAATGGGTAGCGAGCAAGATGCTCACACTACAAGGTTGCAAGGTAAAAGGAAATGATAACTGACCAGAAGGATATGATCTAATAATTCATAAATCTCAATATTTTTGCCAGTAAACTGGGAAAAAACAGTTACATAAATTTAAAAATCAGGCATTTTTTCTCCCTATTTAACTCGTCCTAAGTCTCTAAGTAGGTGGATACAATTAAAGTTAACGGTGGAGATTAGGGAACAGTAAGGGTTTGAGGTCTATTTACAAGACTTAGTACAGTGCCGTTTTCTTTGATCCGACTACTTAGTGCAAGAAGGCAGAACGCAGGAGACAGAAGGAAAGAAAGCTTGTACAGTAAGCTGTTGCACCTTTTTCAACTGAATAGTTAGAGTCTGCTGCGCTGCACTAGGTTTTCCTGATCTTCTCACAATCTTCACAGAAGCCTATAGAAGTTTTACACGGGCTTCACCCATTGGCATAGTTGAGCTTTTTATAATAAAAGATATCTGAGAGCAGGCTGGCTTTGTAACCACTCAATAACTAAGGAAATAAATCATGAAAAGCAATCTGAAGAAACTACTGTTTGGCGCATCAATTCTTGCCAGTGTCACTGGGCTTGCTACTGCCCCCGCTTCGGCAACAACATTTACTCTCTCTGGTTCAGACATTATTAAATATGAGGCGATCGATTATCATAATAATGATGGCATATTGGATACAACAGTAGCCAATCCAAACGCCGACATCAATGCTCTCCTACAAGGAAATTGCAGTGTTCCCGCATATCTGCCTCAATATCAATGTCAACCCGGTGAGCCTGGTGGAAACCTAGAATTATTCGCCAGCAGCGAAAAACTTAACCTGAATGAATTTTTAGGGCATCAGGACGTTACCAGCTTACAAGCGACGTTTGATGATGGTAGAAGCATGACGCTGAGTAGCCTAACGGCAGTGGACTGGTTTGGAGATGATTTAAATACTGGCTATGGAGCAAATACATTAGCCAATAGATGGTTTAGTGATGCCCTGAATGCCTATAATATTAACGATTTATTACTTGGCGGTTTAGGTTACACTCGAGGGAGTTTATACGATACATTCCTGAACAGCGGTGGATTCCAACGTTTCAGTGACGCGAATATCAGCTACGTCAATAACAATAATGGCACCGTGGATATTGGTTTAGCCGGTCATTATGACGCGACAGATCTGTTATTAGGCGTTCTCACTCCTTCACAGCAAACACAACTTGACCTAGCCCAATTTTTAGGGATACTACCACCAGAATTGCAAGCCAGTGAGGTGGTTAAAGTTACCCATAACGATAGAACAAGTTATGCTTACACTTTCAGTGCAGCTAGATCTACCCTTTCGTCCGACGATGGAACCCATTCGCACAGCGGAGTCTACGATCCACAATTTACGCTTGATCCTGTTGATGTACCAGAACCCTCGATTCTACTCGGCTTAATTGGGGTAGGTGGTTTAGTCGCCGCCAAACGTCAGAGCCAAAAATCTTAGGTCAAATAGGCGTTTGTGACAATTGGGGCAGTTTTTAGGGAGCCAACAGGCTCCCTTTGTCGTGTCAGTGAGTAGGCATACTTCGGTGGCGATACACCATTTTTTTACAAAATGCCACCAAAGGTATACAGATTGCTAGATTAATTCATATATATTTAGTTGTTGAGTGTTTATTAGCATATATAAGAGAAAATGGCTACAACTTCATCGAAACTTTATCGATTTTTTGCGAAACTTCATGTAAACTTTATAAATAGATGAGGAAATGTGTGTGCAGGCGACGAAAGCTCAAGGGCTGAAGACATCGCCTGTTAGAGGGCAACCAGAGGTTATTAGAGCCAAGAGTGGGTTAGCCAAAGCCTAACCCTGTGTATGTGCTGTTAAGAAGGCTCAACCTATAAAGTCACGGAGATACTGCAATGAAAACGAATATCCAGAAACTGCTCGTCGGGGCATCACTTGTTATGGGTGTCAGTGCGATCGCCACCAATCCAGCGTCGGCGGCATCTCTGACTAACCCTCAAGTGACGGGTGAAAAAGGAGAAGACTATTTAATCTACGAACACGTCCCCAATCCAGATCCTACAGCGACGGTGGATTTTACCAAGCTTAACAACGATGCAGATTTGGAAACAGTCTTGCAAGGAAGTTGCTCGGTTGGAGGAGCGTTCATTCCCAGCAACAGTTGTGAAAAAGGTGAACCGGGGGGGAATGTTGAGCTATTCGCCAATAGTGAACAACTATCCTTTGATGAATTCTTGGATTACACCACGGTGACCAGCTTAACGGGTGATCTGGGGGACAACAGCATTACCCTGAGCAGTTTGACGGCAACGGATTGGTTTGGGGAAGGCTTAGATACTAACTATGAAGCCGATAATTTAGCGAACGAGTGGTTTGAGGCGGCTTTAACCTCCTATGGCATCACCGATGGTTTGCTAGGGACAGCGAACATGTTTATACCCGAAATTCCCGATAGTAAAGTGAGTCTTTTCAACGCATTCCGGGATAACGGTGGATTTCAACGATTCAGCGATCCGAATATTGCCTATGTTGACATGGATGATATTACGGGAAGCCTAGAGGTTGGGCTAGCGGGGCACTATGATGCAGTTGATCTGATCTTTGATGATCTAACTTCGTTCCAAAAAACTGCCTTGTCAGAGTTTTTGGGCGGGAACCCTATACAAGCTGCTGAACTCGTCAAGATTGACTATGAGGGAGAGACGACCTACCATTACAGCTTCAGCGCCGCAGAATCTGGGTTGCTTGAACAGGGGGATATGATGTCTCATACAGGTCTCTACGATCCTGAGCTAACCAGTAATGTGGAAGTGGAAGAGGCTCCTGAACCCTCCTTTGTACTAGGAAGCCTGTTGGCGGCGGGTGGCATGTTTGCTGCTAAGCGCAAGCGGAAAAAATAGTCAGCTACAGATAAGAGCGTTTGTATTATATCAGAGGGAGATCACTCCCTCTTTTTTTTGTGCGATCGCCTCCCCACAACTTGACGATCCAAAAACTTCATCAAAACTTTATATAAACTTCACGGTTACTTTACCTCATCAGGTCTATACATCCCATAGATTAAGAGAGAACTCGTATATCTACAACAGAGAACAATCAATATGAAAAGATTATCCATGGCGATCGCTGGAACAGCTATAGCGCT
>CAKZMA010001214.1 GCA_937127375.1 uncultured Coleofasciculus sp.
AATCCAGTCAGCTTGGGAGGTTCTTTTTGGTAAGGGCAAAATCGAATAGGAAAGTCCGAGATGTTCCTTAACGGGGTGAGGGACATCTCCCAGTCCAGGTTTGACTATTCTAATATACTCTTCATGAGTTTCCACGGCTAAAGTTGTATTGCAAGCAACCTTAGGACGAGAAAGCTTCTTGTCATCGTACTTAATAGTTTGAGGTTTAGACCAATCTATCTTGTTAAGATTTGTGTTTACTTGACCAGTACAATACACGAGAGTGGATTCATCAGAGTTGTGAATTACGACAACAATCCCGTTATCATTAATAGCAACTGAAGGACTATAACCCTTGTCATAACGGATGCCTGGTTGAAATTCGACCCAGTTATTTGGCTTATCTGATTTAAGAAAGGCGATATGATAGTATATTTCCCCCGTTTCATTTTCGTGAACCTCTACTACAACCCCATTATTATTGATAGCAACCGAAGGGGTATTGCCCGAATTGTAATTACCGATTTTACTCCCGCTATCATTAACAGGTTGCCAATTGATATTTTTACCTTTAACTTCTCCGGCACGATACCAAAGATTTCCATCAGAGTGGTGAACTTCCACAACAATCCCGTCATCATTAATAGCAACTGAAGGACTATCACCCTTGTCATAATAGAAGCCTTCGTTAAAATCGACCCGGTCGTCTTTATCTGATGGATTTGGCTTTAGTGTGGCGGTATGATACCAGATTTCCCCTGTTCCAGTTTCATGAACCTCTACTACAACCTTATTATTGATAGCAACCGAAGGATTGTTGCCTGTATCGTACTTCTTACCTTGCTCTTTTTTATCATTAAGCTGATTCCAATCGATCTGATTTTTTTCTTTAACAACTTCCCCGGCGCGATAGGCAAGGTCAACTGTGGTTAAGCGAACTTGTCCTTGGTGAACCTCTACGACGACGTTATCCTTATTCACAGCCACAGCAGGCTGCTTGCCAGGATCGTAGTTCTGGGGTTCACCAAATTTGTTATCACTAGATTCACTAAATAAACTTTTTACCAACGACAGCGGCAACTTGGGTCTTTTTTCCGGATGATCCAGAATATCTTTGATGTTTTTCAGCAAAGGATAACCATTGCTAAAATCATCTTGACCAATCGCCCAAACCATCGCACCTGCCAAACCTTTCTCAATCGCATAACTCACCTTATAAGCCAGGGATTCCTCATCGTCGTAACTCACCCAATCCCCAGTTTGACTGCTAGCGTAAGGAGTCAGAGTTGGCTCATCCCACCCTCGTGTCAAGTCGCCACTGGATAAACGACTCTTAATTTCGTAGTAAGCCAGAATTCCTGGAATCCTCGTCCCTGGTCCGGCTGAACCTGGACCACTATAAGGCTTTCCGGGTCCACTATCACTGGCAGTCAGTGAACCTGTAACCTTAAACGTTCGACCATACGTTCCCATTCCCAGTACCATTTTTTCCTTGGGAATTCCGGCTTCCAGGTAAGCTTCTACCGTATTTTTGACACTAAATGACCCATCAGGAGTAGAATCTTGCGGTAACGGTGCGTTAACTCCGGTAACTGTATCACTGGGCCACGCACCGTGATAGTCATAAGACATCACATTCAACCAATCAAGTTGTTCGGTACACTGGCGCAACCATTCAAAGTATTCGTTTGGATTGTTGTGGTAATACTCTGGCGTTCCTGTGGGTACAATCGCAGGTGATGCCATAGTTAAAAGCAGGTTTTGTCCACCGATGGCGCTACGAAACTCCTGCACCAGCACCAGGAAATTGGGTAAGTCTTCCGGGGTTCCGCCTCTACCGATATAGCCCGGATATTCCCAGTCAAGGTCAATGCCATCGAAGCCATATTTTTTAGCGTATTCAATCGCAGACGAGATAAACTCTTGCCTCCCGGCTGAAGAACTCGCCATTTGGCTAAACAGTTGATAAGTAGAAGTGCCAATTTCATTGATATCCTCGGGGTCATTAAAACTCCAACCGCCAATTGACAGTAACGTCTTGAGATTAGGATTTTTTTCCTTTAATTTCTGGAGTTCCGGATAGAGTGCATCCTGCTCGTTCCACTCAATGGGTTGGAGTTTATAGTCACCTGTCAGGCGGGGGTTCTCTGGGTCAACGCTTTTAGTAATAAATCCAAACACAGCAAAAGCAAAGTTGATGTGAGTCAAGAGTGAAGGATCGACCTGTTCTGGCAAAAAATAGCCGTTCCCTTTTGGGCGGTATTGCGCCCAATTTTCAAAGTAACCGACTATTTTATATCCTGTTGCTGATCCTCCATTACCCCCTGTGACAGGTGGAGGATCATTTTCAACGGGGGGAGAGTTAGCAGGAAGGCAGATTTCTTGACCCACCTGCAAATTACCAGCATCGGCTTCTGTGAATGAAGTACCATCAGGTTTCATGATTTCACGCCAGCGGTTTCCATCGCCCAATTGATTTTGGGCAATCATAGAAAGCGTATCTCCCGCTTGAATAATGTATGAATTACCGCGTGTACAAGCCATAAATTACCTCAACTTAGTAGGGTTTTCAAACTAGATAACTTAGAAAAAATTCCGCACAGATAAACTTGAGAGTTGGGTTTCGTCCCTCAACCCAACCGACTGGTTGAATGTCTGCAATCAACAGGTTTTTGTGGATACAGGAAAGTTCAGAAAACGTTCTGTTCAGCTCATCCCACAGCGTCCAAAATGTGGGATTGTAGGTTATTGGTCTTCGGGTGTGGTCATAATCATGGAGATGGGAGCAGTGATAACCACACCCGGGTTCAATCAGCCTAGTATCGCTACCACATCATCACCGATGTTTCCCCGGCGCGATCGCTATATTGGTCTGGTCAAAGAAGTAGTAGTGTAAGATCGTCCCATTCACCCATTTGTTATCTAGGAATTGTATAAGATTAGCTCGGTTTGGGTTAACACTGGGGTCAAATTCTCGCTCAGGAATCGGAGGCAGTGAGCAATAGGTAAACGGACTACTTTGTTCAGAGGACAAGGTTGAACTGAGGTGTTCTTGTTCACTGACAGGACTGATATTTGATTGAACCACGAGAGTTCTCCTGTTTAGTTAGGTGTTTAGGGAATTAAGTTTTGAGATACACCCGATTCATTTGCCACAAGTCACCCACAAGTGATGGCATTCTTCCTTGTCTTTATTCTTCAAGGAATGAAATTAAGATTTGTTGAGCAGTTGGAATAATTATCAGACTGGAAACACTAATTTTGAAAAGCTTTCAACTGCCTTGCTTTTCAATTTATAAGATCTCATATTTTCTGTCAATACAGAAAAGTTCTGGAAAGTTCTGGTAAAGTTCAGTAAGTTTCCCGGCTATCGGTCTAAGGCGAGACATTGATGGGTCAAAAGGTGCTAGGTGTTAGGTGCTAGAGCGTCGGTCTACTAATAGCGATTGGTAGAGACGTTCCGGCGGAACGTCTCTACCAAAGGGGAAATTTTGTAGTTTTTGTTACAGTTTTTGGGAGATTCTCGGATCAATTTTGATTACTGGACTGGCGCTCTAGGTGTGCCAGAAACAATTGCGACTCGGTAGCATCCAAATTTTGCGCGTTAGCTCTTTAAAGGGGGCTGAAACCCTCGAAATATCGTTGCTTTGGGCAATAGTGTTTCCCAACTGGGATGCTCCCTAATCAAAGACATTAGTGGCGATCTACTGCTATCATTACTGATGCTAAGAATCTTCCCCTTTTCTCCTCATTTTCAAAAGGCGATCGCTGGCTGTCGATTGATTTTTGCGTTTCCGCCAAGAGGCAGCACTCAAACCAGCAAATGCTAATAAGCCCATTACAGAAGCGGGTTCAGGGACACTGCGAACAATTTTTACTTGAGTAATTTGAGTTGTCCAAACGCGCTCTGTATCCCCTCCTATAAAAATAGCTAATCGGGGAACTTCTTGAAAAGTCCAGAAGCTAAAGGGATCGCTGGGATCGATGACAGTGGCACTGTAGTCGCCCCAGCGAACATCAGGACGATCAGGAGGGTCTCCTCCTGGCAGTCCTTGATAATTGACAGTGCCTGCCCGCAGTAATAAGGGATTGCCAAAGGTTGTGACTCCTTTGTTTGTCTCGCCCAGTACCGCATAACTACTAATAAATTCGTTCAAACCAGAACGGTTGAAACCAATCACGACATCGCCAAATGGGTTAACGGCAATGGAGGGATAGAAATAGTCATGTTCTGGATCGCCAATCGTACCAGACTGAAGCACGGCATTGGTTCTTTCATCAATTTCGTACCAACGAATAGCAGCGCGACCTCCAACATTGATGTTGTGAGTAGCCCAGAGGCTATCACCAATTTCAAAAACATTCCCACTGAAACGGTAATCATTAGTTCTGATTATTTTTGAACCATCCGGTTGAGTTGCCAAGGGAGGCGAAGTGTAAGTATCAACTGGGATGTCAACTGGAGAAGAAAGGCTTGCCGAACTGCTGTCAGAGTTGAACAGGTCAGCACGCTTAAGTACATTAGTAGTGGTGAAGATATCAGTTGCTAGCAAGGCGGCACGACCATCTGAAAGACCAAAGTCCAGTGCTGGCTGAATAGTCCAACCATATTGGAATAGATCCAGATTCCGAAAAATCTGGGCATTTGCCACTGTTGGTGTGGACGATAAGAGATCAGCTTTCGGTATAGAGACTAACCCCTATTTAGCTCAATACCAGCAATATCTGTCCAAAACTGGCTGTGACTTAGTTGTTGTAGGCGCGTGGCAGTTGTCTTGTCGTAGATAGTAAACGAACCATTGGTGAAACCAACAATGTGATCAGTTCCAACTGCACCGATGGTATCAGGCGGAGTGAATGACAAACCATTATTCAGCCTTGCGACATCAAGCACTGTTGTGCCTGTAAAGTTCTGTCCAATGGTGAGACTAGCTGCTTTTGCACTTCCTGACCAAACCCCTAGAGTTGCAGTTGCGGCAAGAGTAATAGTTGTTACAGATTGATTGAGCGATCGCATATCCGTGTTTTTTCCCAAAAATAAACGTCAAATGTTCTTGGAACTTTAGAGGGTTCTGAAACTGAAGCCGTGGGGCGAACCTTACCCATCACCACATCATCAATGGAATTGACATAAGTCGAGACTCTTGTGCTAGCAGAAAATTCGCCGAATCCTTTGATAGGTCAGTATCTTTGAACAACAACTCATCGTCAATACAGATAAGTTCTGGAAAAAGTCGGGAAAGTTCTGCTAAAGTTCAGTAAGCTTCGCCAATCCAGTTCCACGCCAAGGGTGAATCATGAAGTTTGAAGATGGACTTGCCATTGCTGATGAAGCAATCTTTGTGACAACAGGACGACGGTTGTCCCCCGTAGAAATTGCGATCCTGCAATACTCCTGGCAGAGAAAAAACTATGAAGAAATCGCCACAGAAGCCCGTTATTCTACCAGCTACTTGAAGCGAGATGTGGGTCCGAAGCTATGGAAAATGCTCAGTGACGCCTTTAATGAAAAAGTCAGTAAAACCAATGTTCGCTCCGTTCTAGAACGTCAGTGGCGACGGCAAAGCCAAGGTTCACAACCCGATGTAGAGACGTTGCATGCAACGTCTCTACATGACACGTCTGGGAGCAAGGAATCTCAAGAAAATTTAATCCCCAATTCCATCGACTGGGAAGAAGCGGCTGATGTCTCTGTATTCTATGGACGCCGCCAAGAACGGGCAACGCTAGTGCAATCCATTATCACCGATCAGTGTCGCCTGATTGGGGTATTAGGTATCGGCGGAATTGGCAAAACGACACTCACCGCCAAGGTGGCTCAACAGGTACAGCATGAGTTTGACTATTTGATTTGGCGAAGTCTACGCAACGCCCCCCCTCTAGAAACCCTGCTGGGTGATTTAGTCTCCTTTATCTCGAACCAACAGGAAACCAAACCGGAATTGGGACGACTCCTTCATTATTTGCGTACTTCCCGTTGCCTGTTAATTTTAGATAATATGGAAGCCATTTTAGAAGCGGCTCAAGCCGGACAATTTCGTCCGGGTTATGAGGACTATGAGAACCTGCTCAGAACCATTGGCGAAACCGCCCATCAAAGTTGCGTCATCTTCACCAGTCGGGAAAAGCCAGCTATTATTACCGCCAGTGAAGGAGACAAACTGCCCGTGCGTTCCCTGCGCTTGAGCGGCTCTTTTGATATCGCGATCGCATTGCTGCAAGATAAGGGATTGGTAGGACAACCAACCTATCAACAACAGTTGTGCGATCGCTACGACAATAACCCCCTCGCTATCAAAATTGTTGCCACCTCGATTAAAGCCCTATTTGACGGTGAAATTGCTGCCTTTTTAGCCGAAGATACTTTTGTCTTCAATAGCGTCCGCCGCTTGCTCGATCAACAGTTTGACCGCCTCCCGTCTCTAGAAAAAACTATTATGTACTGGTTGGCGATTAATCGGGAAGGGACAACCATCGCCGAACTCCAAGACGACATCGTGCCTGGAGTATCTCGGTCAAATTTATTAGAATCCCTAGAAAGTCTGTGGGGGCGATCGCTAATTGAGAAAGCCACGCGCCTACCCCAAGAAAAGTTGTCGTTTCGTTACACCCAACAACCTGTCGTTA
>CAKZMA010001215.1 GCA_937127375.1 uncultured Coleofasciculus sp.
GAAAGGGCGGGTTTTGTTGTTCACTTGTCGGTGAGAAAGGGCGGGTTTTGTTGTTTCCTTGTCGGTGAGAAAGGGCGGGTTTTGTTGTTCCCTTGTCGGTGAATAGCTGACTTTAGTCCCTAAACCCGCCCCTACACAGTCCCTAAACCCGCCCCTACACAGTCCCTAAACCCGCCCCTACAGATATGCCAAATTCATCTCGATTCATTTCCATAATTCCTAATTAACCTCTGGGTAAACAAATAAACATCATCCTGCTGATAACTTAATTGAAATGTCGGTGTATTTTGTAACCGTTCTAACAATTGATTAACCACATCGGGACTACTTCCCCAACCCGGATGACGCTGATTCAATAGTACGTAATTAAATTCCCCTAACTCAGTCGTTTCCGCACCGACGGTTACCAACTTAACCACAGGGCGGTGGGTTAAATGGGGAGCAACTTGGGCAGGAACTAAAACCCCACCTTTAGTTTGAATTTGAGCGATGGCTTCCCTTGTCGCTTGCCAAGTATCAATAGATTCCAAATATCTCGACCAAAAATAACCAAATTTGGCTAACGCTAAAAACGCAACCAATGACCAGATAATCATGCTTCGCGGGTGGCGGAACCATCCCTTTCCGGCGGCTAATGTAGAAATGACGGCTAATAAGAGAAAAGGCAGTGCTGGTAAAGAGTACTGATGAATTAAATCTTTTTGGGGTTGGTAGTCAGTGATTAAGTTTATTATCAAAGTAGGAACTGCACCAACTAAAGGGATTAGATGCTGGGGTGAAAGTCCCCAAATCAGAGGTGAGAACAGCAAAGCCAAATATTCTAGGTTAGGCAAGGTAAAAATTCTTCCCAATACTAACCCCGGTTTAAGAAGCAGATTTTTGGCGATTTCTAGAACCGAGTCTCCTAAGAAAGCATAGCGCCCGACTGCTTCAACACCATTGGGTCTAAAGGCGGGAATAATCACTTGAGTGGCAATTAAAAACCAGGCAATTCCTGCCGCTAATGCCATCCCACCAAACCACCGTTTTCTCTCAAAAACTAACAACCAAAACCCCATGGCGGCTACCGTCAGAGATAAAGCATCCCGACACGCCAAAATCAAAACAATTGCCCCACAAAACCAAATCTTACGATTCAGCCGCGCCGCCAAAACTGCACCTAAAAAAGCGGGTAAAGCGATAACTTCGGCATGGAAATCAAATAAATTGAGATTGAAAATTAATGGATACAGCAGATAGACGATTGCCATTGCTGTTGCTTGGGACTCCTTTAACCCTGCTTGACGGGCGAGATAAAAGGTGGGTAAAGCACCTATTGGTAACGCAATAGCTTGCACCGCAAACAACCAATGGACATCGGGATGGATTTTGTACAGTAAAGCAAGTCCATAGAGAATCCAATCCGCATGACCGCCCATAAAATGATAACCCCAGAAGGAAACAATGGGGGTTTGTCCCTGGCTAATCAGGTAAGTCGCTTGGTCGAAATAGCCCAAATCAAAAGCAGTGGATTGAAATAGGGCGTGTCGTAAGCTGCTGCATATCAATAGTATTAAAGCACTTACCGCGATCGCAGATATAACCGTATTCAGTGACCGACCTGTTGCCATACTACTCCCAGGGAGTTATAGTTTAACGTCTACACTATTCTCCTAGAAAAGCCAGTTTAGTCAAGTTATCGGACTTAGCCGTAAAACCTGCCCCGACACCCCACAACCCAATCAGGGATAGGAGAACAGGGTTTGTAGGGGCGGGTTTCATAACTAACGGATGGCTACACACTGATACATTGAGTCAAAATCCCCGAAATAGAATTAACCCAGTCTGAAATAAACCGATCACTACACCCAAAATCCCACCTAAATTAACAATCGCTTGCAGTTCATTTTTGACAATCACTTTAACGGCAACTTCCAATGATTCCGGTGATGTGCCTCGTACCCGCTCTACAATGAGCTGATCAATGGATAAAATGGGAATAACTTGAGTCACCAGTTTTTCTAAATCTTCTTCCAGATAACGCTCCAAAACTAATGCCAGTTCTTGACTAATTAATTCCATTGAGCTAGTCATAATCGCCGACTCTCGCAATCGGTCTAAAATTAATACCGCCACCTTTTCCCAATCAATGGATTGACTTAAACCTTGCAAAAATTCGCTACCCTGTTCTCGGATATACGTGCGAACCGCATCCCGCATAGTTTTGCGTAACTGTCGCACCGTAGACACGGGCAAATTTTGTAGGGATAGAGTTTGCAGCCAAAACTTTAACCGATTACGGGCACCCAACGCGGTCAATAATTCTTGCAGACGCGCATTAGATTCCTCTTTCTCATCTAAGCAATAGGTTCGCAAACGGGTGAGAGTATTGCGTAGTCCAAATAAATTGGCGACTATCCAATAGGTGCCGCTTGTCTTCTCGCGAAACCCTTCATCGATGATTTGGATATTGCGATCGGTTAAAAAATCAATAATCCCTTGACGCAGCACATCAGGCGGTAATGCCACTTGCAGAATCCACTGGGAAAGCTGTTGCGCTTGTTGCTCATTCAGTTGAAACTCCAGCAAAATCTGGTCAAAAATTTGGTTAAGCTGGGCTTCTAAAAAATTCTCGCGACGGGCTAAAACTTTGAGTAAACGGGGCAAGGATTCTCCTAATAAGTCGTGGAGGATAGCCGCAAGAATCTTCGCTGTTTTCTGTTCCTTATCCAACTGGACTTGTTGCAACGTCAGATTGAGCATCCACAGAATTGCCCCACGCATCCGTTCCCGATGCAGTAGACGCCGTGCTAGTCGTTGCATCTCCGACGGGGTTAACAAAGAACCCATGATGGTATCGGATACCCGTTTCGCTAAGCGTTCCTGGTTATCGGGAATTAAACCGGGTGTAAACGGTAACCGCCGCTTGCCAATATAAATGGGGCGGTAGGGACGGAATAGCATTTTAATTGCTAAATCATTAGTGAAATAGCCAATAATTCCCCCCGCGATTGGAGGTAAGAATAGCAGCCACAGGTTCGATAAATTCAAAACAGCAACCGACGTAATACAGAATGGACAAGCAAGGATTGGTGGAAAGGGTTGACTTTGGCGTTTTATAATCCCCCATCCCTGATCCCCATTGTAAGCTCTACGGTTCAAGGGGCATTTCATCCCTCGGATAAACACGCCCTCGAACGAAGTGAAGGGTCACGAGGGAGCCTGCACCTTCGCTATTTTGTAAAAAAGCTAAACGACACCCGACACCCCACACCCTGCCAATTCCTCAAGTCGTTTACCCACCCCGTCAAGATGCTACGGTTTCCTGATGACCAAAACGCCCATCATTCCCCCAGCGATGGGATAGTGAGTAGCTTGGCTAAATCCCGCTTGGTGAGCAAGTTCAACCTGCTGTTTTCCGTTGGGGAATCGCTCTAAGCTGGGAGTGATGTAGGCATATTCTTGCTCTAAGCCCAAGGATTTGGCACGGGGTACGACGATTGTGTCGAGATACCATTGCTGAAACTGACGTAGGGGTGCGTGTTGAGGACGATGAAAGTCTAGGATAGCCGCCTTTGCCCCCGGTTTGAGGACTCGGTACAGTTCTCGCAAACAACCGGGAATATCGGTAACGTTCCGCAAACCATACCCCATGGTGGCACCGTGGAAAAAATTATCCTGGAAGGGTAAATCGAGAGCATTGGCTTCAATCCAGTGAAGGGTTAAGGGGGGATAATGAGAAGTCACTCTGGCTTTCGCGATCGCGAGTAGTGCTGGCGAAAAATCCACCCCATACACTTGACCCGTTGTGCCCACGTCTCGTGCTAGCAGTTCGGCTAAATCGCCACTCCCACAGCATAAATCTAACCCAATCTCACCTGGCTCTAAGTCGCACCACTTCACCGCCATCTTTTTCCAGATCCGGTGTTGACCTAAACTTAACCACTGGTTGAGTTGGTCGTAAACTGGGGCGATGCGATCGAATAAATGGCGAATTTCTGATGGGGTATGGTCATTTGTCATTTGTCATTGGTTCGGGAACAGGGAACGGGGAACAGGGAATCGGGAACAGGGAATCGGGAATCGGGAACAGGGAACAGGGAACGGGAAACAGGGGACAGGGAACAGGGAACGGGAAACAGGGAACAGGGAACAGGGAACAGGGAACAGGGAACAGGGGAAGCTGGGGGAGATGAGGGCGGGTTTTGCACAAACTTTATCATCAACCGCGCCACAGAAGTTCCTAAACCCGCCCCTACAGATTCATCCCGCAGTATAAATCTAAACCAACACTCAGCGACTGGTTGCGATCGCTAAACCAACCTGCTGGGCGGATAGGTGAATCAGTTTTAGCTCATCTTCACTCAGTTTACGCGCCTGTTGTTGCCATTGGAGGGAGAGTAGAGCTAGGAGTTCGCTGCGGTGGACAATTGGAATCAGCAGGTGGGCTTTAATCCCAATTTTCTGGTAATACTCTGTGGCGTCTTGGGGAGTTGCACCCGGGGCGTTAATCCAGACTTGTACTTGACGATTAGCGATCGCGTCTGGCAAGAGGGGATCGGATTCTAGGGGGTTGACAAGGGATTCATCTTGGCTGTGTGTACCTTTTATATCTATCAAATGATCGTTTTCTACGAGTTGCACGATACAGGCGTCTGTGCCAAAGCTGTCGCTAAATACTTGGGCGATTTTGGGCAAGCTGGTTTCTAGGCTGTCTGAATCTTGAGCCACTTGCACCAGGGTTTCCATGAGTGCCATTTGAGCATGGGCTCGCTGCAATTCCTCGGTGCGTTGCTTCAGGAGTTCGTAGGTTTGAACTGCCCGTTCTACAACGGTTTTGAGTTCATTCGGGTCCCAGGGCTTGGTTATGTAGCGATAGACTTGTCCGGCGTTAATAGCTTCCACTAAGTCTTCCACATCCGTAAACCCGGTTAAGATAATCCGCATGGTATCCGGAAACTGGGGGACGGTTTTGCTCAAAAACTCCGTTCCCTTCATTTCTGGCATCCGCTGATCAGAAATAATTACGGCGACTTCTCCCTCATTAGCAAGAACAGAGAGGGCTTGAGCGCCACTTTCAGCCCTGAATACGCTAAAGTGACGGCGGAAGGTGCGGTAGAGGAGATCCAAGTTATCGGGTTCATCATCCACCACAAGCATTTTCGGTTTTTGCGATCGCTCCAAACTCATGAACTGACGAGTGATATTATCAAAATTAGGGTTCACCTTGTCCATAACACTACAACAAACTCCCAGCGAGTCAGTTTGAATCGGCGAGCCACAAGGATAAGGCTATTTGGGTTTTTCCTGTTGTTCAACGATGTCAACTATCTTAACCTTAAGCTTTTTATCTAACCCTAGCGAGTTTTTGCTTAAATCTATTACTATTTAATCACGAGAAATTCAAGACGTCTGATCACTCAAAAAATACGGCAAACTTTTCTTCCCTTTATGACTGAAATATCACCTGGAAATCCTCACCATAATCCTCAAGCTCACTCAGAGACAGTAGATGCTGATGCACTAATTCAGTTGCTCAGGCGCAAAGAACGTAACTGGGTAGAGTGGGGACAAGCGTGTCAACAACTCCAAAGTGCTGGCTATAGTTCCCAAGCTGTTTTTGATCAAACGGGGTTTGAGCCAATCCAACAGAATCAAGTAATTGTAGCATCTCAGGTCTATGAAACGTTAGTCAAAGCGGGGGTATCGGAGGCAGCGCGATCGCGCTTTGATCGGACGGGGAGTGATATCCTCTATGAGTTGCGGATTCTCACCCAACCGGAACGAGCCGCCGCCTCTGAGTTTATTGTTGCCAGAAATCTGGATTCTGACGGTGCCCGTGAGGTGGCAAAAGCGATGAAAGAGTTGTCGCGTCGCCGTAGCCTACCGGAAGGATTTTCAGATCACCCAGGTGATGCTGTGGCGTACCAATACTGGAAACTTGCCCAACAACAGCAAAGTTTACAAGAGCGATCGCGTTTAGTCGCACGAGGGTTAATGTTTGCTCATAGTCAATCCTCACGTCAAGAAATTGAGCAGTTACTCACAGAACCCTTAGGCGGTAGCCGCCGTCGAGCGCCCCGTTTGCCTGTCTATCGCGTGGAAGCGAGTGAACAATTACCGCGATTGATCCCATTGGTGGGTGAGTTTCCAGTAACCACCGCCGAGTTCCAGCAAGTGGAGGTGGTGAAGACAAAGGGGGCGTTTCAAATTGTGGATTCTACCCATCAACAACAGATTGTTGCCATCCCCGGTTGGCAAATCGTGGCAAAGGCACAAGAGCCTGTGGCAATTTTGGGTAATATGACTCAGCTTCCCAAACAAGAGAATCAAAAATCAGAAGCGGTGTTGCTAATTGTTGACCGCAAAACACCAGAGTGGGATGCCGATAATTATTATATGGTTGATCAATCGGGAACATTAGCGATCCAGTGGTTTTCGGAACAGCCGGATATACCGTTACTGGGACAGCTAATTCTGGTGTTGCGTCCCAAGAAAATTCTCGATGAAGTGTTGAGTCAGGATCTATGGCAAATTGATGAATAAATTTGTCATTCGTCATTCGTCATTTGTCAGGAACAGGGAACAGGGAACAGGGAACAGGGAACAGGGAACAGGGAACAGGGAAC
>CAKZMA010001216.1 GCA_937127375.1 uncultured Coleofasciculus sp.
TCAACCTTACCTAAGAACATAGGCATGGTTTCGTTAAAGGTCATAAATGGTACACCGCCGATGAAGTAAGGGGTGCAACCTAAATCGGGAGTGCCGCGCTTGCACGCCCGGAAAAATAACATCGTATTGACCGAATTTTCGATGTCGTTAACTTCCCACAGCACAATTTTAAATCCCTCTCCAAATGGGTGAATTCCTGTCGGTTCCTTCCCACCATTGGCTTGCCCCAAAGCACCGAAGCCGCCCTGGACTTCCTGGAATTGACCGGATATCCATTGCCGCCCTGCTAACTTTTGGCTCCCATTGAGTTCAACGTGGGCGCAATTTTCCTCACAGGGAACGGTGAATCCTTCTTTATCACTGCCGGATATGGTGCGCTCGCGATTACCCTCAACGTTTTTGAGGATTAAATCAGCCGTACCTACATCAGTCCCCGTCCCAGCAATGCCGCCTGGGAATTCAGAAAAAGGAACATCGGATAAGCCGGGAACCTCCTCTATAAATGAGTTTTCCCAGTCCTCAAAGCTACCGATGGGGGTTTCGGTAATGCCGGGAATACTCTCTAGCCCATATCCTGATAGATCAATTTCTCCTAGCTTCAGTTCACCCGCCAGGGGAGATTGGGTTAGCAGTTCTCCAATGGTTTGATCTGGGTTAAAAGTTGCTCCAAGTGTGGTGGTTAAAAGGTCATTAATTGGTGGAATCGAACCGATAACCATATCCTTTAATTCAGGGATTGCATCAGCTAACCCTTTGATGGATTGGTCAGCGATTGTACCGAACTCCTCTAGGGATATTTGACTCAAGTCAATTCCGGTAAGAGATGCGAGCGCGTCAATAGAAAAGTTCTGTAACTTAAATGAGGTGGCAAAATCCCCCAGTTTCAGAAATTCATTAGGTGTGTCTCCTTTGCTCCAAGTTCGCCCCATTTCATATCCCGCCATGTTGTCAATTTCGGCTGTGGATTGAAAGGCTCCGTTTTGCTGAATTGGGGGCATTTCTCCAAAAGATATCTGAGTCCAGTCTGGGATTTTTGCCCCTTCCCATTCGGTTGTGGGGATGGCGAGGGCGGTTGAACTCGTCAAAACGATGGGGATAAGAGTGATTGCGATTGAGTATTTCATTAGTCTACGATGTCGATAATTAGGTTGACAGTTGAAACTCGGTCAGCTTTGGTGATGTTGAATAGATAAACCCTGATGCCTTTTGTTGACAGGGTGACGACGGTCATTAATGTCCCTTCGGTTTTGGGTAGTTGAGGTAAATCAAGGTCTTGAATGCGTCGTAAATGCAGTAGGGTTGCTCCTTCGGTTTCACATTCATTCTGGGATAATCCACTCAGACAACCGTTTACACTAACTGTGACAAATGATGGATTGTCAATCCAGACTTTGGTGATCGTTTCACCAACTGGTGTAAAGTTAATGGTGACGCCATAGCCATAAGCTAATTCAATGTTGGTGATTGAATCGTTGATTGTCGTATTGTTTTCGGCGATTCGAGACAATTGTTCGGCAATGGCGCTCGGTTGGGATAGTCCAGCCAAGATGAGAAGGGCTGCTACCGTTGTGCCGATTCTGGGATTTATAATCATAAACTAAAGGATTGGTTGACAAATATCTGAAGTTGGGCTTTGGCGGGAATATACCCAATCGTTTCTTGGTTGAGTAGGGCGTCCAGTTGTTGTTCGTTTCTGGCAGCGACTTGGTCAGTTAAAGGCTCAAATCCGCCTTCTAAAATTGCACCTAAAATATCAGGATTGGAAGAGGTTACGGTGCTACTGGTTTGAGAAGTTCCACCGTTTGTAACTACAGACGATTGACTTTCAGGTTCGTTTAAAATTTCACCAACCTTAGATAACGCGCCAATAATAAAAAGAGTGCGGTCGCGTTTAGCTATTTCGCCCCTGTGGTTGTTCCAACTTTGGGCGATTAAGGGTTGTCCCTCTTCACCTCTGATACTGATAGCCCCCTCTTTTATGGGATATTCGGTTCCTTCCTGGAGAATGGCGAGGGCATTCATTTCTACCATTCCGTTTTCCTGTACCGATTCACAGGTCATGATGATTTGGGTTCCCGTTGGTAGGAGTTCCCAACCGTTGCTACTGGTCATCGGTTCTGTAAGTTGGGCGATGAATCGTTGGTCAGGTATGCAAATTATCGGAGTAACAGTTTCGGCTGACGCCATCTGACCTGTTTGGAATATGACACTTGACCCTGTGTTTACCCCTTCGACTTGCGAGAGGGTTAAATTGGTTTGAGCGATTAGGTTTGGGGATGTGGCGGTGATGCCTGTATTACTTCCGTAACTACCAATCATCGCTAGAGTTTGCCAGTCAGCCTCCGTTTTGGGTTCGGTTATCGGTTCAGGTTCTGGTGGAGGTTCTCTAACGTTTAAAGGGGGTGGTTTGGGCAACGGTTCGGGTGACGGTTGAACACTTCGGCTTATCTCGACTCCGCTCGATACAAGTCGCTCGGTGTTAACCGTTGGTGGTGGCGGTGGTGGTGTAACCCGTTTTGGTGGTGGGGTATAAACAACCTTTCTCGGTGGTGATGGTGGTGATGGTGGCGGTGATGGCGATGGCGAGCGCGGTGGTGATGGTGGTGTAGATTTGGGGGTAGACTCAGATTCGGGTTTTGGTGTCGGTTTGACACTAACTCTGGGCTTTTTGGATTCTTCTACCGCTTTGAGTTGACGTTCTTGAGATGCGATCGCTAGTTGTGTCTTGAGTTCACCAACTTCTTTCGCTTCCGCTTTTTTGACTAATTGGGTTGTTTCGGGGGGTTTCTCCTTTACCAGTGATGGAGCTTTTTTGATGTCTACCCCAGCAAGTTGAGCGGCAAAGAAGCCACCGACACCAAAGACCACCATTAATGCTACTCCCACTAACCCAGCTTTAGCAAAAGGGTTGCCAGCTAGGGTGGGTTTGGTTTTGACTGTGTGAGGGTCTTGTATTGGTTCAAATAGTTCAGATTGATCAATAGGGTTATCGGTAGGGTTGGGTTCAGGTTCAGGCTCAAACCCAGCAAGGGTTGCTAATTCGGATTGATCGATAGAGCTATCATTGGTTTCTGGTTCAACCAACTCAATGAGTTGGTTTTCGTCATTGGTGTTCATGGTTACTCCGTTAAATCGCGAATGGTATAAATCTCTAACCCGGCGGCTCTGGCTTTGGCTATGCGAGTAGCCGTTTCGTCTTCACTGTGAAAATTTTTGTAACTAGGGGCTTCTACCGCTTGCAAATAAATCTCTTTATTGAAGGGGATAACATCACCTAGGTTGTTTTTGGAAAACACCGCTAAGTTAGCGACAATAACTACCTTCCACTTGCCCTCATCAATTTTGATTGGGGTTTGAATCTGAAGGGGAACTAAAACAACCTTTGTGTTACCACTAAAAACACTTTGAGGTGTTAGTTCGGCAAGTTTTATGAGGAATTCTTTGCGGAAATCTTCGGAGAGAGCAAAGCTGGTATTGTATGCAGGAGTGGTGATTTTTTTCCTCGCTGTTTTAAGCTTTATTCCTTCGTCAGGTATGGTTTTAGCTGTACCATCCGGCGACGGTAGCTCCCCAGACCAACTCATCAGTGAGGTTAGGGTTTCTTTGGTAAAGCGTTTGATTACTTCAGGCGATCGCTGTTTGTTGGCTAGGGGCGCAGCCGCGACGGTTTGACCATCTGCCAGTTGCACCAATGAAGGCGGGGGTTTGTTGGCGAGTCGGTTGTAACTTCCATAGAGCAAAACGAATGTTAACAAGGTAAAGAACTGTAGTCCGATAGAGACAATAACGAAAATTCCGAGAGTATCCCGTTGAGTATGCTTGAGTTTAAGAATTTGCATGGGTCATAGTTTGATATGGATTTCGTCTGGCATAAAGTTCAGGTCTGGCATTCGATTGGCAATAGTTTGGGTGATTTTGGGAATGGAATTGAATATCGCCATGCCCCCACCAGCCGCCAGTACCATCGCTAATATGGGGGACAACAACCCAGTGGCAAATGCAAAAATCAGCGGGTCATTTTCGCCGGCGTTAACCACCATCGTTGCCACTAACCCGACGATGACGTTAAAGTAAATCTTGACCATGCCCACACTGAAAAACCCAATCAGCCAGCTATAAATGGCTTTGGCTTGTACGGGGAGAAGAGAAAGACCTACGGCAACTGGTCCGATTAAGCCAGTTAGTAAAAGACTGATTTCTACTGTCCACTGGAAGGCGATACCAAAGGCGATAATCCATCCTCTTATGGCTAATTGAATGGTGGAGGCGATCGCACTTATTCCTGCACCCACTGGGTCTTTCACTCCATCCATAAATCGACTAAACCAGTTGGATGGGGGCGCTTGCATCTGATCGGCTAGACTTTGCGCCTGGGCTGCGGCGTCTGTTAAACAGTTCTGTTGGGCGGTGGGTTCGGCTATAGCCTGACAGTTACTCGCCAGTGATTCAATAGCGGATTGCGCCCCTATCTCCCCGACTACTGATTGATAAGCCTCTTGTAGGGAAACGGATGCCGACACACTTGATAGCAGGGTTTCGTTGGTTTGGTTAATGATGTCCCGAAACGCTTTTGTACTATCCGCCAATACCGCCCCATTGTTTGCCAGCAAGACGACTACAATAACTGGGAAGATTAAGTCGGTCATGGGTTTGCGTTCGTCATCGTTGAGGATGGCTTGGCTCCATTGCACCATGAACAGAACCAACGTTCCGACTGCAAACAATAGACTAAGTTGAACCAACGCCAGATAAAGTCCGCCGCCTAAAACCTCATCCCATAATCCGTCCATCGCGGCGGCGATTGCAGATTGAGCATTTTGTCCTTCCTGTAAGATTTGGGATGCAGCTTGGGATGTGTCGGCTAGAATTATCATGATCCGTTAGTTGATTAGATAACGAGAACTTATCGACAAAAAGGGCGATCGCCGAAAAACTCTATAAAGTATCTTTATGAGTTAAAACAACCCTGCAAATGATGTGGTTCTCAATGTTGAAAGTCCGGCTCCAGAGCGTTCCTTTTGTTGTGCCGCTTTCTGCTCATCCACCGAGCTAGAGATGTTTGCCAAGTTGGTGTTGGCAATGTCGGCTCTCATAGCGTTCTGAGTGGTTTCAGCTTGCAGCGTTCCCAGAATGGCGGCATTTTGAGCATTTTGGGCAGCGATTTGCTTTAATACATCTTGGGACGCGACGGCGGTTTGGGCGGTTTGATTGGCTTGCTCAACCTGCTGGACAGATGCCTGGGTTTGCTGTAGTTTTTGTAATGTCTGTTCTTGACCTTCACTGCTGAGTGTGCCAGATGCGATCGCACGAGTGACTTGACGGTCAATCTCATTACCAATGTCAGAGGCGTTAAGTTCTGCACCAACCGATTCTTCTATTTCGGTGCGGACTTTTTCAAGATCCGGGATACCCATCTGTCCAATGGCTCCATCGATGGCGGCTTGTAAGTCAGTCCCGGCGTTTTCCAGGAGCTCATTGAACCCTTCACTGACGGCTGAAACCTGCTCCTCTATAAATGAGGTGACATTGTTAATTTGTTGGTTAAGCTGGTCAAGCAGGTTACTGAATGGGTTCCTTGCGTCAGTAGCCAAAGCTGGGGAGGCAGAAAGTGTAAGTGATAATGCGATCGCGATTGTGGATAGTTTCTTTTTCATGACTAGGATGCCTTAATGGATTGAACGAGTTGTCGAGAGAACTCTGCCATCCCCTGAAGTCGGTTATCGGGGTATTTGGCTAGAGCTTCAGAACGTTGCTGGGATTCGTCTGGGTTATTTGCCACCGCCGCCAGTAGGGGATAGCCGGGATAGAATCGGCAGTATGTGTATGTCCCGCCGTCGTCTAGTAACCACTGGCTATAAATCCCCTCTTTTTTGGGAAAAAAGGCTTCGGTGGCATTATGGGATATCACCTCCCTGGGGTATTTCAAGATATTGACAAAGCTGTCTATCGCCGTGGGTTGGATGCGTCCTACCAGTCGCGTGGACATATTTTGGAAAATTTTGGCGGCGCTGGGGGATTTGGAAATGGTATCGGGGTCTTGCGCTGAAAGGATTACCCGAATGCCCGATTTAGCACCGTTGGCACAGAGGCGTCCGACTAACGCCGCGATGGTTTCGTACTCAAATAAGATGGGACTTTCATCTATAAAGAAAATAGATGAGGGGGCGGCTAAGGAACGCCGTAGTGCCGCTGAGTAAACTGCCAGTGATAGAATGGCGGCGTCTTCGTCGTTGGATAAGTTTCTGAGAGCGAATACTAATAACTGAGCATCAGCACGGAATGTGGACGGCTGGGATATGGCTTTCCCTACCCTGGAATTAAGCCAGAACCGCAGCCTCAATTTGACCTGTTCTAACGCTTTGAGAATGTCGGGGGATGCTGATGCTATTCGTAATCGTTCGATTGAACAGTAATCTACGAAGTCTGTTAAGGTAGGCATTAATGCCCATTCGGGGGTACTCAATCCGGCGATATTGGCTTTGGCATAGCGATCGCGAATTTGTACATCACTGAAAAATGCCTCCATTGCCAAAGTAAGGATAGACCTTACGGTATCGGCATAAGTGCGCTCAACCCCAGACTGTTTCGCACCCAACACCATGGT
>CAKZMA010001217.1 GCA_937127375.1 uncultured Coleofasciculus sp.
TTCTACATATCCCCGACTTCGTAGGAGTTGTCGGGGATCTTGCTAGGAGTTGTGGTAATCGCTTTCATGAAAGGCTCTCACGAAAAACCGCTTATTGAGAATCCATCTCTATTTGTGTAGATGAACTCATCCGCATCAGCCTTTCTTGCTCACTCTCCGGTTCTGTAACCAGAAACTCCATGTTAGACAGTGTAGACATCATTCCCTGAAGCGGCATGATCCGATCAAACCCGATGGTCATTGTTCCCGCGCTTTGCATAGCAAAAGACTGAATCTGAAAATTCACACCGGGAGGCGTTCCGGGAAGATTCATTTGGCTCGATTCTTGAGATTGCTGTTGCATACTCATCTTCAGCGTCACCTGATCTTCCTTAATATCTTCCACCTCATATAAAACTTGAACCTGATCCAATGGCAACCCAGAAACAGGTACAGCGCTAGAGACTTGCCAGGTTGCGCCCACTCCCACTGCTGCTTTGGGAAACGGTGCTGCTGATAATTGCTCTAAGGAACTCAACATTTGCTGTAGAAGTTGTTGGAGGTTGGGATCAAGATCCGCCGGTAACGATACGTCCACATCTTTGGTGATTCCCTGCTGATTAATCACAAACTCAATGGTTACATCTTGGAGTTGTTGCAGTTGCGATCGCAGGTTTTGAATCAGTTCCGGCGGAGCAGTTGTATCCGAGACTACATCCACATCCGTGTAAGTCACTTTAATATGAGTATCCCCATTCGCCTCAACCTGAGTCACCTCTGACTCAATCGTCATCTGCATAGCAGGCATATTGACATCAGGCATAACCTGACCATCCACCGCCCCTGTCATGTCCATATTCATCGTCAGGACTGTGGTTTGCTTGGTGTTGGCGGCGGGTTTAAACCGCAAAATTTGCCGAGGTTGAACGCCTGGATCAAGTAAGACTATGGTTGATTTCGCTTCAGTCGCACTTTCGGCGGAGTCAGGAATGGTTTCAATCAATGGTGTTTGAGCATTGACAGAGGGAGATGGCGACGTTATTCCCCATCCGGTAATCAGTAAGCAGGCAGCGCCTAAGACGAATGGTTTTTTCATCAGGTTATTCGAGATTTAGATTCTCCTTTCAATCTAGCTCACCAGAATATGCAGAAAAAATATAGAAGTGTAGGAGCGAGTTTTACCGATAACATGAGAGCCATAAATCGATAATACTAAATCCGGGTTAACTACCCCCTTTATGGGTGCAGAATGGGGTGTGGGATGTGGGGAATAGCAGCCAAGGGATAAAGGGGGGTGACAAAGGCGGATTTGGTATTATAACCCAGTCCGCGCAGGCGGACTTTGTTTGTCTAGCTGCGATTTCAATCGCCCTGGTTTAAGCTTATGGCGGATTCTAGAATCCTTTACCTTGGGATCGATTTCGGTACATCTGGCGCACGAGCCATAGTGATTGACGCCACAGGTGCCATTCAATCCGAAGCGCAATGGGCGTTTGCGGCGACTCCCCTGGCTGAATTAACGGCAATTTGGCAAAACACTCTGTATCGGCTAATTGAACAAATTCCGGCATCGATTCGACAGGATATTACTCGTATCGCCATTGATGGGACATCAGCGACTGTACTGCTGTGCGATCGCGAAGGTACTCCAATTACTGAACCACTTCTCTATAATGATGGGCGAGGGATAGAGGTGATGGAACAATTAAAGCAGATTGCTCCAGCTAATTCCGTGGTTCTCAGTGCCACTTCGAGTCTGGCGAAACTCTTGTGGTTAACTCACCATACACCAGGCACTCTGGAAAATTATTACTTCCTCCATCAAGCCGACTGGTTAGCCTTTTTATTACACGGTAAGCTCGGAATTAGCGACTATCACAATGCCTTAAAGCTGGGATACGACCCAGAAAAACTAGAGTATCCCACTTGGATGAAACAACTCCCACTCACACCAATATTACCCCAAGTCCTAGCTCCGGGAACGCCAGTCGGTGAAGTCACTCCAGAGATCGCGTCCCGGTTAGGATTACACCCAGACTGTCAGGTTTGTACGGGTACAACAGATAGTATTGCTGCATTTCTCGCCAGTGGTGCCAAGCATCCCGGTGAAGCAGTAACCTCTCTGGGTTCTACATTAGTCCTGAAGTTATTGAGTCATACCCGTGTCGAGGATGCGAGTTACGGAATTTATTCTCACCGACTGGGAAACTTATGGTTAACCGGCGGTGCATCGAATACCGGAGGTGCTGTACTGCGACAATTTTTCAGCGATGAAGAACTTGAAGAACTTAGCCATCAAATCAACCCTGAGCAGGAAAGTCCCCTAGACTATTATCCATTATTAAAAAGAGGCGATCGCTTTCCCATCAATGATCCTCATCTGTCTCCCAAATTAGAACCTCAACCTGCCAACCCTGTAGAATTTCTCCACGGTTTACTCGAAAGCATTGCCCGTATTGAAGCACGAGGCTATCAACTATTACAACAACTCGGTGCGACTCCCCTCACCTGTGTCTATACGGCGGGAGGAGGTGCTAAAAATACGACATGGACAGCGATTCGCGAACGTCAGCTTCAGGTTGCCATTCAACCCCCCAGACACACAGAAGCAGCTTATGGTACAGCATTATTCGTCAGGAACCCCATAGAAGATAGCTAGGGAAGCAGGGGAAGCAGGGGTTGTAGAGACGTGCCATGGCACGTCTGGAAGCTGGGGGAGATATTAGCTGCTGGCGTTATTTCTGCCGTCTTGCACTAGGGGCTTGATATGATATCCGATTATCGACTCGACGCCATCAGTTGCTGAGGCTGGTAGTCGGAACCTTGCTTATTCGCACAAAATCCCAAATCATGCTTTTGTCCCGGTTCAATAACCCGTCCCCAATCCATCGGCGTGACAATATATTCTGATCCTTTCTGTTGAAAATTCCCATTCCAACTCTGATTAATCGCCGCTTGATTCATCTGAAATTGCACTTGCCAATCGCGCACTTTGTTATCCGTGGGATTAATAACCGCTAAACTCATGCAAAATCCCTCTTGCCAATCCGATTGTAGATTAGACATGACTTTCAATTGCGGTGGAGTGGTGGGAATCCTGACGGAGGGAGGAAACTCAGCGTCACTCCTAATCGCCACGGCTGATAGTTCTCGCAGTTGGTAATCCGAACCCTGCTTATTGGCGCAAAATCCTAACTCGCGGCTTTTTCCGGGTGCGATCGCACGTCCCCAGTCCACGGGTTTCCCGACATACTCTGAACCCTGGGCTTTAAAGTTCCCATTCCAGGTCTGACTAATTGTCGCCTGATTCATCTGGAACTGCACTTGCCAATCCCTCACCGCCTGATCCGTGGGATTGATCACCTCGATACTCAGACAAAACCCATCTTGCCAATCTGATCGCATCGTTGAGGTGACTTTTAATTCCGGTTGACGGGGACGGGGTTTGAGGGTGGGATTCATCCCTAGGGATGGACTAGGTTTAATATCAGGAATGAACGCCATGGCGGGTTTGTGGGCAAACCGAGTGGCAATTAGGACTCCTTGCAGTAAATCTTGCTTCGGTTCCTGCACCGTCAGCCAGTCATCTGTGAGCAGTCCTCCGGTATCATCACTATTGGGATTCCAACTCCAGTAGGCAAAACCCAAATCCTCTTTCTGCACAAAATTAACCAGTTTCTGTTGCCAAACACCTTCCTTGGATTGGGAATCAACTTGTCGTCCGCCAAACTCCCCGATAAAGACGGGGGCGATTCCTTTTCTGGCAATATAATTCCAGCCGATTTCCCAGCGTCGGGTGAGATTTTGGGGAAAACTTGGTTCAGAAAACCAGGGTTGATCAAAGACGCCCGGACCATATTCATGGGGAGAATAGACCACTTTATTAGGACGGGACAATCGCACGGGAAAGCGTTCCACGCCCTCTAAATTCGCGCCCATCCAATGAATCTCCAGTTGTTGACCGGGAACGTTATTTTCCACCCCTTCGACAACCATTAACCAATCTGGGTTAATCTCCAGAATCGCATTCCCAGCCCGTTCCGCCGCCAGTCGCCAATCGGTTTCCAAATCCCCAGTTCCCCAACTGGCGCGACCATGGGGTTCGTTTTTCAGGTCAGCCCCAATCACGTTTAATTGATTTTTGTAGCGTCTGGCTAACACTTTCCAGGTGTCAATCCAATCGGCTTCAGTGAAGCCATCACCATACCACAATTCGGGAATCCGTTCATCGTTGAGTCGGTGCGAGTCCAACAGAATCATTAACCCTTGGCGATCGGCTTCTTGGATAATCATATCCATCACCTGTAGGGGCGATTTGCCTTCTAGTTCAGCATTTGCACCGATACTATAATCAATCCCAGTCACCTCTGGAGCTCTCAGGGATTTTACGGCATAAGGAAGTCGGATCATGTTGTATCCCAATGCTTTAATCTGAGCCAACATCTGCTTATAATCCCGTTTCCACAACCCGTGAGGGGCGTGCATTTCGGTTTCAATACCAAACCAGTTTACGCCTCGCAGAATGACAGGTTTACCTGTCGCATCCACAATTTTTGCTCCCTCGGTCGAAAGGGGAAAGGTAACGGTAATGATCGGATTGTTCGTCGCCGCCACGGGTAAATCTGTTGCCCAATCGACGCCCATCACCAGTGATAAAAGGAAGGCTAAGAGGAAACAAATCCCTCGGCGTAAGCCCCGGAGTTTTCGCCTTCGTTCCTGGCTATTGTTTTGCAGTGGGGGCGACAAATCCTTGCTTAGGGGCGATCGCGCCCCAGCTTTTGCCTTTGGCATCTTCTGCCATCTACCTGCCTTCTGTTTGTCTTCAGTCAAAGGATTTTCCATCCGGCGTAGCATCAAGGATGGGATATGGCGAATGGGTAAGAGTAGGTCTTGGAAAATGTTAAACATAGTGGTGTGGATATCCGAATCAGAAACGGTAACAATTGCAATCCCGACTTGGCAATTTTTGGGCGTTGTAATCCCAATCGATGCTCCCAAGCGATCGCTCTCCTGTCTACTAAGTATTCTAGATAAAGTCTAGTGCAAGCAGGCAGAAATAACGCCAACAGCTAACATCTCCCCCAGATCCCAGACGTAGCATGCTACGTCTCTACATTGCTCCCCCGGCTCCCCCGGCTTCATCGTATCTGCGAAGCTGCTCAAGTTTTTTATGCCCGCTGCACTAGGGGGCATAGCCAACTGGCTTAGGGTTAAGAAATGAGCCAAAAATTGTCAGAACAGGGGAGAGCTTGGTTGGTTGGGGTCAAGACTGTTCCTCACCCTGTCGAGTTTGACCCGAAGTCTCTATCTGATGTTCCCTCGTCTTAGTAATATTTTCTCTCTTTGAACTTTAATTGTAAAGAGATTATAGGTTTATAAAGTTTACGTAAAAATACGGACTTATCCTCGGATTCTTAATCGTAACTTTATAAAACTATATGGACATTTTTTGTCACAAAGATTAACCTTAAAACAGTCCTCCTTGAAGTCCTCCTGCCAGTTGGAATTTCTCTCGCCAACGTTTAATAGTCATTAACAGTACAGTACGACGAACACTGGAAATTGTCACTAGGAACTACAAATTATGACGGGCTCTCCACTACAACGATTCTTAATTACACCTGCCGTTATCTCGACCGCCGTATTTGGTGTCTTGACCTTACCTCTGGCTATCTTTGGGGATCAGCCAGTCACCATTCAACTCCAAGACGAACCTATATTTCATGGGGAACTCCGAGATCCTAATGTGGCTATGCCTTACCTGGGTTTAGTGGCTGTACTCGGCTTGACAGCAGGAGCCTCTAGCATTGCCATAACCGGTTGGCGTCAGTCTGCCCGTAAATCTGCACAGACGGAAGCACAACTCTCCAGTTTGGAGCAAAACTTGAAAGAACGAGACGAATTATTAGAGTCTCTCAAAGCCGAAGAATCTCGACTAACCGCCTCTGGCTTAACCTCCTTTTTGGATGAAGAACTCCAAACCGACATCCAGGCGTCTCCAGAGGAGCAGCCAGCTCAATCCGAATCAGAACCCGCACCTGAACAGAGTCAACCGGAACCTGCATTGTCACTACCCCAAGTGACTCAACCAGCACCTGCACCGACTCCCCAGCCAGAGGTCAAACCAGCACCTGCACCGTCATCTCCTCCCTTTGTAATTAATACTTCACTCGCGACGACGCCCTCTGAGAGTTCTACTCCAGCCACCGTGCAATCCGCCGCCGCCAAGTTTGCTTCCGCCCAAAGCTACATGGCTTATGCGTCCAAAAAAGCCCCAAGCGAACCGCAGAATGTGACCCCTGCACTCACTTCCTCAGACTTGGAAAAACTGCAAGGTCAATTCCAACAGATTAAGGAGCAAATGGAATTTCTCAACAAGGCAATACAAGCCCAGGAGCATACACCCGATTCCTCAGGCACAGCACACCCAACCCAACTGCGCGTGATTAAAAATTGGTCGGTGGAAAAGATTTCTTAGGGATTCGTTAATGTCTTGACACCGATTTTATCGCTTGTTTGAGTTAATCGCCAAGAATTCAACGTCTTGGCAAGTGAGCTACTTTCGGTTAAGCTGTCATGCATTTCAATTGGATATTAGTAGGGAGAAAGATTTTTAGTAGGGAG
>CAKZMA010001218.1 GCA_937127375.1 uncultured Coleofasciculus sp.
TCAAATCCAGTTATCGCTATGCTATGCTGTGTGAACGAGACTTTTTTCATTCAGCGTGGCAAGCTGGTTCTTAATAGCTAAATAGGAACTAAAATAGCGTTTTGAAAAAAGTTATAAATCTCCCTCATTGCCAAAGTTAAAAAATCAATTTAGTTAGCTGATTAAGATTAACCTTATATTTTTTCGATTAATCCACGATGTTTAGATTTTTATCCCATGATAAATAGATTTCCTGATTTTATCATTGTTGGTGCGGGTAAATGTGGTACGACTTCATTACATAACTATCTCGCTCAACATCCTCAAATTTATATGTGTCAAAAAAAAGAAACATTCTTTTTTATTAATGAAAAAACGCGAGAAAAACACAAGCCATGGGGAGCAGTGACTACTGTTGAAGACTATTGTTCCTTGTTTCAAGATGCACCCAAAGGTAGTGTAACTGGGGAAATCTCTACCAACTACTATGCCTATCCCGAATCAGCCCAATTGATTTACCAGCACATACCGACAGTTAAAATCATTGCTATATTGAGAGATCCAGCAGAACGAGCATTTTCTAGTTATCAAATGCATATTCGTCAGGGAATTGAAAAGAGAAGTTTTGAACAAGTTATTTCGGAAGACAACAAATATGTAAAACGAGGATTTTATTTTTCGGAAATTATTCCTTATTTTAAAATATTTAATCGCCAGTCTATTAAAATTTTATTGTACGATGATTTATGCCAAAATCCTATTGCGTTTATGCAAGATTTGTTTAAATTTATTGAAGTAGATGATAATTTTATTCCAGACATGAGTAAAAAAGGAAGAAAGGGTGGACTACCTAAAAATCAATCTTTAAATCAGCTATTAACCAAACCTAATTTACTAAGGAGTTCTGTTGCGGCTGTTCTGAAATTAGCTATGCCACTACAGGTTCGGCAAAAAATTAGAGCAGTACTGATTAAGAAGAATACTTACAAAGCGAAGCTTTCTCCAGAAGCAAGAAGAAAGTTAATTGAATTTTATAAAGATGATATCCTTAAGCTTCAAGATTTACTTGAAAGGGATTTATCTAATTGGTTGTCTATGCCAAATCAAGTCAAGGAATAGATAAATATTGAATATATTCCTAAATTATCTAATAACGCTATTTGAACGGTAATAGCACAGACTTAAGTAAAGTTGATAACCGTGTTCTAATGCTAAAGACGGTAGGATCAATGGCAACAAAGCCTTATTTCTGTGCTATTCATTTTTAACTAGAGCTTGCTGCACAAAGCCGAAACCCTTATCAATCAAGGCTTTGAGGAAGTTTTCTGGCAGATCTTGTGCAAGAAAATAAGACAGGATTTGTAAAAAACTAGCACTATAGCGAGAGAGACACTTGCAGGAAAACGATTCTGTGGTGGATTAAACCCTCTTCCCTTCTGCCCTGGAGCCTCCTGCCTTCTGCCTCTTCCCCCACCACAAGACTCCCTGAAGCAGACCCTAAGTAGGTTTACCGTTTAACCAATGGGAACAATTTAACCCAGTAAGTTCCTGCAATTGAATGATATCATCACGGTAAAATTTGAGCATTTCTGTCCTTACGTATTCTGATAAAGGTGGCAAAGGCTTTTCTTGTTTTTTTTCTATAAACGTTTTAATTGAGGGCAAAATTGGTCTCAAAATAAATTTTAAAGCATTTTTTATATTATTTCTAGAGTTGATAATTTGCAACGCTTTCCTGGAAGAATTATCAATTTTTAGAGTCCCTTTATGATAGTGTTCTTGAAAATCAAAATTAAAAGTTGAATCTACATTAATAAAAGCAAGTATTTCCTTGAAAAACTTTTGTTTTTCATGCACTATATCATCGTATAACAAAACCTTAATTTGCTCTCTATCAAATTTATCAAAATATCCTTTTAAGTTTTGATAATATAAACCGGGCTGGCGAAATTTTTCTTGAGCAGAAAAAATCGATAAAATAACTGAATCAAAATCTTTTATCTCTTTTAGAGTAAAATTTTTCTTGCCAGCCCATAAAATATGAGAGTAGGCTCTTTCAGCAGGATTTCGCAATACAGCAATAATTTTTATATCAGGGAATAAATTTTTAATTTTAGTAGCAACTCCATCACCATGAAGATAAACACTAGAAACCTCACCTAAAGCTTTTTGAGTAGTAGCTCCTTCAAATTGAGCTAGATATTCTCCTGCATCTTCAAGGGAATTTATGTAAGGTTTACGACTCAAGCGGTCACTACCTTTATTGGATATTAAATATATATCAGGATGTTGTTTAAGATAATTATGGATAGAGGTTGTAGCTGCTTTATGCGCCCCTACTACTATAAAATTAGGATGTCTCATTTTTACGACTCACTTGGCTCTCTCTTCATTTTTTATCTAATCTTTTCAGGATTTTCGACATATTTTTCCTTTAATTTTTTGCCATAAATTGTTTGACGTTGGAGTTGGTAACAATTCATCATCAGGCATGGCTTCACCAAGATAGCGATAATACTTCCAGATATCCCAATAGGGGCAACCGGGCTGGATGCGAATACCTGCCCAGTGTAAATAGTCTAGCGGTTGATTAACATTTGGGTCAATCAGGTGATGATCTTGAACCTGAAAATGGTTACTACCTGCCCAACTTCCTGGCGCACCACCGGGACGACGCACAATATTAAATCGTTGGGGAACCTGCTTCAATATCATGTAATTGATAATGGGTTGGTCAGAGGTTTTTTGCGAAAAGTCAAAGTATTCCGGATGGGACGCGCATTCAGTGAAGGTTTGATATAATATTTCTTCAGATATTATATTTTTTTTAGCTCCCCAAAATCCGCCGTTAAACATATCCTGAATATCATTCTCGTTAAATACATTATTTTCTAATACTTTTGGCGTAAATACATTTTTTATCCCGCCGCTATGTTGATAGTCATAGCAGATAAAATCATACTTATCTAAATAGTCTATTGTTTCTATGATTTTATCAAAAACAACAATATCCGTGTCGATATAAATGAATTTATCAAAAGATCCAAACCAACAGGCTTGTTTGCGAAATTGATTCGGTCTAGCAAAAAAGCCTTGACCAAAAATTTGATATAACTGGTTCGAGAGGCGATCTATGAATTCTAAATCTTGATAAATCTCTACACCATAGGCATCTTTAATGATTGTAGCGATTCTCTGATAATTATCGTCGTAAGGAATTAACACAATCGGTGTATCCGGATCGTGTAACCGGATACTCTTCAGCAGGGCAATTGTCTGCTCGATGACTTTATCATTGGCTGTAATATAAATTCCACAACTCATTAAAAATTCCTCGATTCATGTTGATTAAATAATCTAGGGCGTTAGTTTTAGTTTTCTCAAGATTTTAGTTGCCAGACTAGGCGGCTGATTATAGGGTTTGGGCTTCGTGGTGAATTTCGGACGTTTTTCGGGTTCATGAAGGTAGCGATAATGCAGAAAAATATCACGATAGGGAAAGTCTAAATTTTCACCGACACAAACTTTCTTGATCAGTTTAGAGGAAACACCAATGTAGTGCAGATAGGTTAAGCGTGTACCTTTATCGTATAATATGTTATCCCTATTCGTGAAATGTGAAGACGTGACCGAATTCCCCGTTTTTTGAGGAGCTGGTAGAGTTAAGGCAAAGTTATAAATGGGGATATCAGACCGCATTCTCATGTAATTTAAAACAGACTGATTGGGCGCCCGCAAGTATAACACGTCGGCTTCTCCTGCGGCTAGCTGAGAAATTAACCAATCTCGTCTCTCTTGAGGAAACAAATTTTGTTTTGAGGCATAAAATCCCGAACAAAATATTTCAGATTTAATTCTACCTTCATCAAACAGTTGAAATAAAATTGGTGATTCTAGGTTGTAAATATGTCCCGGATCTTTGTATTGAAAGTCATAAACGACAAAATCACTCTTCTCTAACTGTTTAAAGATGAACTCTAACGAATTCATGACCAACGTGTCAGCATCAAGATAGATAAATCGCTCAAACGGACTATCCGGATCAAAGGCACAGTAGCGGTGATTTTCACCCACTCGATAGAATTTTGTAGTGATTCCTTGCTCCTGCCATACCTGTAAAGCATGGGGATGGCTTTTCCATACCTGATAGGAGAAATCTTCCCAGCGCTGGAACAGGGCAGCATCCTCAAGCAAGGTCACATTTTTGCGATTGGCTAATTCTAATCGGACTTTATCTAACTGGTTGTTATAGGCAATTACACACACAGGTATGTCTGAACCTGCATTGGCTTCAATACTATTAAGCAACGCCACGAGTTGATCATAAACGGCATCGTTAGCCAGGGTATAAATTCCTTCTTTCATCAGGTTTAATTGAGTTTTGTCACTAAATTAGATATGAAGTTAAGCAGATTCAATTTATGCAAAATTATCTGACGGGCTTCAGCGATCGCGTCCTTGGCTTCATACCAAGCATCCGGGGTTGAGGTTACT
>CAKZMA010001219.1 GCA_937127375.1 uncultured Coleofasciculus sp.
ATTAATATTTTACATCACATGAGAATGCTACAAAACTGGATATCATAAGCGGATTATGTCAGACGTGCGATTGTGTCCAGGTTGCAGGACGAGTGGAACTTATCTACAATAATCAAATGATCTCTATTCGGAGCGACCACTGACTGCGATTAGCCTCAATCCTATGAAATCTTTAGACCATGGCGAACAAATAGAATTATTTCAATCATTCAAACCGACTAATCTTATATTTTTTCAACCTAAATTTACTTTCGTAGACTTATTCGCCGGAATCGGTGGATTTAGAATTCCCCTAGAAGAGTTGGGGGGTAAATGTTTAGGTTACTCAGAGATAGATAAAGAAGCCATTAACGTCTATAAGAAAAATTTTATTAGTTATATAAATGCAGACGAACTATATCTAGGAGACATAACAACGCTGCATAAGCTACCGTTTGAGGTCGATATTTTGGTTGGTGGTGTCCCTTGCCAACCTTGGTCTATTGCAGGTAAATTACAAGGGTTAGATGATCCGAGGGGTAAGCTGTGGATTGATGTGTTTAGAGTTGTCCAAGCGAACCAACCTAAAGGATTTATCCTGGAGAATGTTAAAGGGTTAACAGAACCCCGAAATAAACCCAGCTTGAACTATATTATTCAGAATTTAACCCAATGTGGTTATCAGGTTAAGTTTCAAGTGCTTAACTCCTACGATTTTGGTGTACCTCAAGATAGAGATCGAGTATTTATCGTCGGCATCAGGAATGATATAGAAAAGAGTAAAAGCTTTGAATTCCCTAAGCATTTAGGCAAGCAAATCAAGCTCTATGATGTCATTGATGGTATTGAATGTTGTCAGTTAAATAAGAAAAAATTTTCTGCCGAGATTTTATTTGATGGGAAAATTCCAGCCGCCAGAGGTAGATTTCAAAAAATCGATGAATTAAATGATTTTTTTATTTTCGCGGATATCAGAGATGGACATACGACGATCCATTCTTGGGACTTGATTAAAACAACGACTAGAGAAAAAGTAATCTGTAAAACGATTTTAAAAAATAGACGCAAGAAGATCTATGGTCCTAAGGATGGCAATCCCTTAAGCTTTGCGACATTAAGCCAGCTTGTTCCTGAACTGAGAATTGAGGAACTTGAAAAGTTGGTATCTAAGAAAATTATTCGTTATATTGATGATAAAGGATATGAATTTGTAAATTCAAAAATATCTTCAGGCATTAACGGTGTTTCTAAAATATTCTTACCTCATGCCGATGTAATCGCCACGTTAACGGCGACCGGAACAAGAGATTTTGTTGCAACAAAATCTCTTAAATGTCAAGAGCCTGAAGCCTATAAAAAAACATTCATCAAAGAAATTTATAGAAAGAGGAAATTTAAGCGACTTACCGCACAACATAGCTCGTTCAAAAATTAAAGGCTATTTAGAAGGCTTTATCCAAGGGTTAGTCAATGAATATAAAAGTCGAGAAATTGTCCAACCTGATAGTGCATCAGAGTACTTATCGCGCCGATCTTCTAAGGGAGAATTGAAACCCTTTCAAGCCGCACTTATTCCACCCGAATTAATTCGCATTAACCAGTTTGAACGCGGATTAAGTACCCGTTTGGGAAACTCTGTAGAAGAATGCGCTCGTATCATAGCTCAAGATTATTATCCAACGGTACATCGAGGTTATGATATTACTGCCCAAGTTAGTATCACTGCCTTTGCTGAAGCGGAACGCCAGAAGGAACAGTATGAATCGGCTGCCAAGGGGGGACAAGCCAAGCCATCTTTTGAGGAGATGATAATAGCAATGTTAAACGCTCGACGTTCCGATGATTTAGAAGAAAAGCAGGTTCGGGCTGACCTTTATATTCAAACAGATGACGGCAGAGAATTAATATTTGAGATTAAATCCCCTAAACCTAACAAGGGGCAATGTTTAGAAATATTACAGCGTTTGTTGAGATTTCACTTGTTGCGTGGTGATAACTCGGCTCAGGTTCAAGCTTACTATGCGATGCCTTATAATCCTTATGGTTCGACAAAAGCTGATTATAAATGGTCACAGGCTTTAAATTATCTACCGTTTGAGGAAACTGTAGTCATTGGGCAAAATTTTTGGTCAATCCTTGGCGGTGAAACCACATACGAAGAATTATTAGAGATTTATCTGGAAGTTGGACATGATAAAAGTAAGTCCATGCTAGATTCTTTGGCTTTTGGATTTTGATGGAATACAAAATAGAATAATTTCAATCGTTTAAACTTAGTCTATTGCCGAGCAACGACAAGGGTTAGATAACCGGACAAATCAACTAAATAATTTTGTTAATTTGTATTTATGTGAATTGTATATCTATGCTAAAATAAAAAACAAATTTAAGTAATTATTATGGTATCAACTGAAAGCACGTCAAAAACTGAATTCCACCCCAATTCTCCCAGCATCGGTATCATTGGTTGCGGCAATATTGGAGGAAAACAAGCCGCTAATTTTCTAGATCACGGTTACTCGGTCTATGTCTACGATCTTGATCAAGATTCTATGGCACAATTGCAATCTTTAGGTGCTAAAATTACTCAGAGTTGTGCCGAAGTTGCAACCTGTTCAGATATAATCTTTACCGCATTACCAACTCCTGATGATGTGATCACAGCGGTACTAGAGGGTGAACAAAACTTGAGCCAAGGATTGCAATCCGGAAGTGTTTACGTGGATATTAGTACCAACTCTCCCGAAACAATTCTCAGAATTCATCACGCCATGGAAAAACTGGGAATTGAGATGTTAGATGCTCCCTTTAATGATTGCTCGGAAGGGATTAAAAGTCAGCAAGGTATGGGTTTAGCGATTCTGGTTGGCGGCTCACGGGAAACTTTTGAGCGAGTTGAACCCATTCTCCAAGTCATGGCAGATCATGTTCTTTATTGTGGCGAAATTAGCACCGGAACTCGATGCAAACTTATCCACAATGCTGTTAATGCTATCGCCGTTCAAGCGGTGAGTGAAGGAATTACGTTGGGTTTAGCTTCGGGAATCGACCTACAAACGATTTGGGATGTGCTACGTTTGGGATCATTTGGTCAGAATCCTGGGGATATTCACGGCTTACCTCACTATTGGTTCTCACGACGCTGTGATGATTTATCTCAACACCCTGAATTTACTGTTCAATTACTTCATAAAGATTTGCGACTGGCTCTAGATTTGGCTAGTAAGCACGATATTTGTGTTCCTCATTTAAGCTTAACAATCAAAGACTATGAAGAAGCCGAGCAACGGCAATGGTCTGATTATGCTACAACTAAAGTCCGCTGTCTACAAGAAGAACGAGCTGGAGTAATTGCTCAAGATTCTCCTCAGTTAGGACTGGACATTGATGAGTGATGACTGCTAATTGTAGGCAGGTATCATCTGAGCGTTTTGTCGGTTGGGTTGAGGTAGGAAACCCAACTCCTTTTGTCCTTAGATTAAGGCTTCAGTGATTGCCGTCTTCAATAACTCATCTACAGATATCCCTGCTGCTTTTGCCATACAAGCCACAACACTTTTAGCAGAAAAAGAACAGTATAAACCTGCCTCTAAAAACCAGGGTTCTCCTTGAGGATCAATGCGAAAATCAAACAAGCTATAATGACGACAACCTAGCGCTTTGTGACATTGTTTAGCGACGTCTTGAACCTTGGTCGTTATCGGATCGCTTGTTTCAACTATCCAAGCCTTTTCCTTATCCTTAGCTGCACAAGTTAATTCACCTGACTCTGTTTTTTTTAGTTTGTCGCTATAATTACGAATTGGATGATTTTTAGTATTGACTGAATATTCTTCTAAAGGGAGTCCAATTAATGTTCCATTCTTAACAAAAGTCCCACATCTTACTTCTCTTCCGAGTTCAATATAGTCTTCAACTAATACCTCATCAGCATAGTGAAAAGCTTGGGTTAAGGCTTCATCATAGTCAGCCATATTTCTCACTAGCGTAACCCCTAAAGAGTTATCCGAGTTAGCCGGTTTAATCACAACAGGTGGCATTAAATTGGGGGTGTCTCCTTGGTGTAATAGTTCCCCATAAGGGACTTTTACCCCTGCAGCAGCAACAATAGCTTTGGCTTTAGCTTTATGGGCGGTTAATGCCATCAATTCTGCTTTATTGCCCACATAAGGAATATTTAAGAGGTCAAATAAACCTCGATAGTGAGTCATTCCAGGAATACAAAACATTTGCGGTAAGACTAAATCTATGTTTTGTGTAGTGATCCACTGTATGGCTTCAGCAAGAGATATGGATTTTGCTGCGTCAATGTCTTCTGGTGTCAAAGATGAAGGAAAACGCCACAATCTATCAGGGGTAATATAGGCAATAAAAAATTTATAGCGTGAGGGATTAGCGGTTGCTGTGATACAGTCTTTAGCATAAAGACGGGATAAGTCGCCATAAAACTCATTTTCAGCAGAACCCACTAAATGAAGAATATTCAGCACTGACATGATTGAATCTCCTGATAATTTTAAAACAAGATTTAAGTGCTTTCTTGGGCAATAAAAAACTGAGATCCTAAATAAATCAGACCCCCCGCCGCCATACCCGGAAGCACTTCATAAACTATACCCGATAAATCCAGTCCCACCTTCCAGAACAACGCCGCCGCAATCCCCCCTACCATCATCGCGATCGCGACTGGCGTGGTTACCGATTTTTGCCAAGCCCGTACTATCAGCAGTGGTCCCAAACCTGAGGCTAGAATTGACCAGGAAAATGTAATCAAAGCAAAGACATTATCATCTCCGGTTAAGGCAATAGTCAAGGTAATTACCGTCACCGTTAAGGTTCCCAACTTGGCATAATTATATGAGTGCGCCAATCCTGGAAACAGGTCTTGAGTTAACGCGGCTGAACAGGATAAAATTTGGGAATCTGCTGTCGATATTGTAGCGGCAAAGAGTCCAGCTAGCATCATTCCAACTAAGATAGCGGGCAATAATTCCAGGGCTAAATAAGGCAGTGCTAATTCTGGATCACCATTGGTTAACAAATCGGGCAAAAGCACCCGCGCCGCCATCCCCACTCCCATCGCTGAAGACGAGGTAAAGAAAGCGCAAATCACTTTAATATCCCGTGCTAAACCAATCTTATTCGCCGAATTAATTGCCATTGCCCGAACTAAAATATGGGGTTGACCCACGACACCGAATCCGGCGGCAATCCAGCCAATTAAAAAGGGCAAAAATCCCCACTCCAGATCCCCTGGACTTAAACTCACCAATTCTGGGTCAATGGTGGCAAGCTTTGTCCAGAATCCAGTCAATCCGCCACAATTGGCGATCGCAACAACTAATAACAGCAGCAGTGAACCAATCATAATTGTGGCTTGCACCGCATCCGTCCAAATTGAAGCCCGAATCCCCCCCGAAAAACAGTAAATCATCACGACAATAGCACCAACAATCACACCGAGGGAATAATTCCAATTAAACACCGCATGAAGTGCCTTACCTCCTGCAACTAATTGCGCCGCCGCATAAGATCCCAGAAACGCGATCGTAATTAATGCTGAAATTATGGTAATCCAGCGAATTCCTTTGGTTTCTTGACCCAAGAAAGAGGACACCGTATCGGCAGAAATTTCTTCAGAAACCTGTCTGAATCGTTTAAATACAAACCACCAAGCAATATAATCTCCGATCATCCAGCCAAGGGTTAGCCAAATTGCCGATAATCCAATCGTATAAGCAAAGCCAACTTGACCGATAAATAGTAAACCACTTTGACCCGTCGCCATCGCGGAAAGGGCAGTTAGCCAGGGATTAACATTACGGCTGGCAAGGAGGTAATCGGTTGTCGTCGTTTGCTTTTGGGTTGCCGAGTAAAGACCGACTCCGGTAAATAACAAAAGAAATAGAATAAAGGTTGCTGCAATCATTTATAAATTATAATATTATACGTTCTCGTTAAATCGCTGACTGTTATTATGTTCAGCAAATCACCCATAATCAAAATGTACGGGCTTGGTAACTAAGCCCCTACTCCCCCTCACCGTAATTATGGGTATTCAACCGGACATGATATTAACCCTATTTTTAAGCGATCGCAAATTCCATTCCCGAAAGGTGAGTTCTCGTGTGAGTCCCCCTGTAGAGACGTTGCATGCAACGTCTCTACAGGATTAATCTCCCCCCAATTCCACCAACTTACCGATATTAAAATCAATCCTGATCCAGCCCTGCATCCGGCGCAGATTATCCAGCAACAATAAAGGAATTTGCCAATAGTGTACCATCAAAAACGGTAAAGGATCATTCACCTGAAAAATGGCATCTTTCCCGCCAAACACTGTCTTAAACCAGCGCCGGATATCCCCAAACGAGCGAATCTCATTCAACCGCCAAACTTCGTGATATAACCAATAGGTTGGCTTACTCTCCGGCAATGGCTGCAAGGGTTCAGGTAACGGCGTGTCACTCAAATACGCCTCTGCTACTCCGGGATGGTTATAAAACATGGTAATCGCTGAATGAGTGCGCGGATTACACTCGATCGCGTAAACCGTCCCATCCTCTGCCTTGATAAAATCAAAGGAGGCTTGTCCCGTCAAATTCAATCCCTGGACAAACCGACTCACCCACTGCAAAATATCCGGCTGATCAACGTTTTCATAATTCACTTGAAACGCCGACGATTCACAGCAGCAGTGCAGTCGCAATTCCCCATTCCGCACCGTACTATGAGTACAGTATTCCTTACCTGGAATAAACTCCTGCATAATCCAGGGTTTCTCTTCACTGATGGGCAAACTGTTGACAAATGCAGCCGTTTCTGCTGGAGTTTCGCAGGGGAGTTTAGTTAAGTTTAAACGCCGCACGGAGTCGTAGGGAATGCTTTTCAGGATATACTTGCGTTTCTCTTGGGAAAAGTCAAAATCAATCACCTGTTGCGGATCAGTAATTTTAAAGGATTTGGGTACAGATAAGCCAAATTCCCGTGCTTTTTGGGCAAAAGCAAACTTATCATCCAGCAGTTGGGTGACATCTGGATCAAAGTGGAAGACTTCACAACACCCCGATAAAACCGACTTGGCTAGAGAGTCATAATAACTGGCGACAGGGCTACAGACAGGAACATAAACATCCACATTTTCCTGTTTCGCGATCGCAAGCAATCCTTGTATGTAACCATCGGTATCTTTGTTGGGGGCGGGAACCGTATAAAACCGATCAACCGCCCGCGAAAATCGATGTCCCACTAACCAATATTTATGGGTTTCCACTAAAATAACCCGATGTCCATCGGCGTAAAATGACCGCGCCAGTTGCAAGGATTTGGTCATTTTTCCCCCAGTAAGCATAATCGTTTTCGGATTGGGGTTAGCTACTTTGGGGTTCTGGAAGGGGCGAGTGAGACTATCCCACACCAGTGCTAATAAGACAACCGTTAAATTGAATGGAAACGCGATCGCGAGTAAGGTTAATGTCCCCAGGTTTTGCAGTATGGCGATAAGACGCGCTTTTAGGCTTTGGGATTTCTCCATAGTATTTACCTGAAGTAATCATGATGAACCCGTTTGAACGGGACGCGAGCTTTTAGCCCGGACTTTAGTTCAGGGTTTTAGTCGGTGCATTCATGTTGAGTAGGGGCGGGTTTAGTCACATTTTGGTGAGGTAAGAAAAGATAGTTGTCAAACCCGCCCCTACAGATTGTTAGGGTTTAAACCCGTCGGATTAGGGTCAAACCATCACGCAAAGGTAAGACAACCTGTTCCACCCTGGAATCATCCGTAACCACCTGATTAAATTTGGCGATCGCGTCTCCATTCGGTGTCCGTTCTTCGGGTGCTAAATAAACCTGTCCTTGTAGTAAGGTATTATCCACACAAATTAACCCGTCTGGTGCTAATAATTGGGTGTCTAAGAGCGTATGATAATAATCCACATACTCCTGCTTATCCGCATCAATAAATACCAAGTCAAATGACTCACCCGCTTTCGCTAATTGACGCAGTGTCTCCAACGCTGGGGCGACTTTTACGGTAATTTTGCCACCATGAGGTGAGGCTTGAAAACAGGTTTGGGCAAAACTTGCCACATACTCATCCACCTCACAAGCAATAACTGATCCATCTTCGGGTAATCCTTCCGCCATCGCCAAGGCGGAATAGCCGGTGAACATACCCACTTCTAGAACCCGTTTCGCCCCAGTCATCTTGACAAACATCTTTAAGGTTTGTCCCTCAATATGTCCAGATAACATCTCCTGTTCTAACTGGCGCACTGTCTCGCCATCAGAGAATAGTCTACTCCAATCTTCGGTGCAGGTTTTCTCAACTAAGGCGGTTAAGGCGGGAGAATCTGGCGTTGTATTTTGATTCAGGTACGGTTCAAGTTTAGCCGCGAGTTGATAGGCTTTTTGCAGAGAATTCGCCAGTTGTGGATGTTGCGCGGCGTCTACTAATTCCAGGGTTTGTTCCAGGTGTTCGACTAGAATTCCTAGGGGAGTAACTGGACGCGCGATCGCTTCTTTTGTTACAGTTTGCATGATTTTTTCCTTAATGATGTGGCAATTTGTACCAGACGTTGCAGGGTAGAGACGTTGCATGCAACGTCTCTACATTGGGGGATAGAATTATTCCAAACCTAAATCCTTGAGATACATTTCTACGCCAGCACCACCATCAGGTAAGGTTGCACAAACAGCTTTATGATCCGCTACCGATGCTTCGAGTAACTCTGGGGGGACTTCTTGTGCATAATCACAAGCACCGATACCACAGGGTAGAGGCGCCCACAGTCCGCCATCTCCCCGTTTGCGCCGCATATTTTGCTGACCCGCAATCATCAGATCAATGTCTTCTAAGATAGGATGATAGACACTCAACCCTAGAGAACGAATCAGTGCGATAATGCGATCGCGTTCTGTGGGTTGCAGCCAGCCTAATTTCGTCGCTAAGGTTGCGCCATACGCCATTCCTGTCGATACCGCATGACCATGCATTAACTTAGCGGCGGGTTCATAACGGGGACTCCAGGTGTGACCATAAGCATGAGGGCGATCCTGATACGTCTCGAACATATTCGTCCCCTCATGTTTCATATAGGAGAACAATGCCCGATAAATCACCTCATCCGCAACCTTGGCTAACTCCTGATCATCTCCTAACGTCGCGAAGTGAGTGTCTACCAAGCGTGAACCATAGTCTTCCAGCAGTTCAAACAGAACCTTGTCATCCGTCACCGCCATTTTAATAATTTCCGCCATTCCATTCCGGATATGACCCGTGGCGAGGGTGCGGAAAAAGGTGCGGTCTACTAAGGTTAGCACGGGCGGATGATAAGCCCCGATACTATTCTTAAATTGTTTACCATTGGTGCAGGTACGCGGACTTGGACCGGCATCAATCGCCGCGACTACCGTTGTCCCCACCATAATATAAGGTGTGCGGCGGTGTTGTAAGGCACAGGCTAATCCCGCCACATCACTGAGGACACCCCCACCAATCACCAACACGGGTTCGTTGCGAGAGACATCACAGCCGTCTTTCCCGAGGAATTCCAGCAAACGATGCACGGTTTCCGGGGTTTTATCGGCTTCCCAAGCGCGACAGACATTCATCTGTAGGGGGATTTCGTGGGTGTCAAAATACTGACGCACCGATTCCCCATACAACTTATCTACCGTTTGGTCGATGATGGCGACACAACGACCCCGACTGTTATAAATTTCAGCTAGGGTTGGGTTAGAGGGGTCGAAAATGCCCTGAATTAGCTTGACTTGCGCTTTTAGAGTAAAGGTTGCAGTGACTTCAAACGAGCGACTATCATTCCCCGGAACGATTTCTCCAGACCCGGTGTACCACTCCGAGGTGCGATACTTCGCTCCATGTTCGACTCCAATATTGTTGGCGTCTCGGCTTGGTAATGAGTCAATTAAATCTTCCCGAATCGTTTCAGTGCGTTCGGTTTGAGGAAAGGTTGTTTGTGGAATCATTGTAGATTGGTTATCTCCTGTACTTATGACATGAAAAGGTGTTGTAGCGTTCTGAAATTATTGGCAGCTAAAATTAACCCGATGCCGGGGGAAACACTGTTGTAGACTTTGGCAAGTCATACCAGGGAAGCCGCGTAGACAAGCATTGAATGGCACTGTAAGGGAGTAAGCACAAAGCGATCCTAGAGCGCTCACAGGCTTACCTACAAACACTTAATTCAGCACTATTCTGTTTAAGGCTTCTCTCAAATTGACCCAAAACACAGGAGTCCTGGTTGATTCAATTACTCTCAACCAAGTGGTCATCAGGGTTTATCCTGATTGACGATGTTTTTCCAATGGTGTTATTGAATTTTGGAAAAAAGGACAGAAAACCAATATCTAAATTGCTAACCTGAAAGCCCTAGCGCCAAGGGAGTACAATAAGTGGACAACTCACCTTGACTCGCTTGACAGGTAATCTGGGCAAGCAACTCTAGTCTTCCATTAGCATGTTTTGGGTTAAATAATCTTATTCAAACGCCCGTTGGCAAAATGGTGAACAAATTGATTTTGTCAAAGGGTCTTATTTACGTAAGTAAACTTGGCTTACCACCGATCTTACGCCTTACCAGGGTAGTTGTTGCCAACCAATAGTCTGTTTGATCGGTAGGCTTCCATTTTAAATTACACCCGTGATTAATTTGCTGATCAGGGTTCAACGGTTTTGTGGTAAGATCCGTCATTGCTGCTCGAAATTTTTCATCGAAACTCCTTTGGGTCCCAAACCCTGTCTTTATAAGACAGCTTTACAATTAAATGCTGGTTTTTAAATGGATATAATCCCAGGAACCAGCAAAACCTGTAATAAGTCCCTTCGCTCACCTAGTCCAAGATGTCTTGGCATTACCCAACGCCTAACCAATTAGGCTTAGAGATAGTCCGAACTAGGGAAGTATTCGGAAGTCTGTACCAGGACTAGGCTCAAAAAGCTATTCACCTCTTACGTTGTCCAAACTGGCTTGGTCAATCCTTGTCCCTTTTAGGGCAAGGTTGGTGAACAATCATGAGTGTGTTACTGATGAATTCACTGATAATCAATCTGCCCATTCAGACAAAACAGTTTGGCTCAAGGAAATTATCTCCGACCAGAAACAATTTTTGGCAGGTAAGGGAGGTTGCCCTCGTTTAAAGATTTAATACACGCTTGCTAGTGTAACGCTTTACGTTTCTTACTCTTTCGCTGATTTAAGGAATTTATGAATTTTGAGCAAATAATATGTAAAACTTATTAAAATACTTGTCTCAATAAAAAAGTAAATAAAGTATTATTTGTCAATAAGTAAAAATACTGAGGATGCCCGAAACGAGAGGAAAAACAGCTATCAACTTTCGGCAACACCAACTACTGTTTCCGCCAATGCAGAAAACAGCGATAATGATTCAAGAGTTAGGGTAGGTTGGGTAAAGCGTAAACGTTACCCAACCTAAAAAATTGACATAATACTCGCTCTGATCTGCCGAAGTTGTTAAGGAATGTTCAGCGCGATCGCTCTTCTAGCCAATGTTCCAAATCTGCTAAACGGTTAAAGTCT
>CAKZMA010001220.1 GCA_937127375.1 uncultured Coleofasciculus sp.
GATTCCTATGAAGGAGCCTCATCCTTTAGCATAGACTATCGAATTAATGCAGCAAGCCTCACTATTTCAGTTACTATTAAATTGAAAATGCGGGTCACAATATCAGACTATCCCTGGATCACAACCAGTTTTTTAATGCCATTCAGCAATTTGTTGGCAATTCAGAGCCATAAGTAGGGCTTGCTGCAAAAGCCTCAAACCCTTACGAATGACGTAGCTTGCTTCTTGCTTGCGCGAGTATGACGAATGACGAATGACATAAACGAATGACGATTCCCGCCGTTAACTTTTATTGTCCCTACCTACCTAAACTTGTTCTAACATCGCTACAACACCGAAAATCAGAAATAATACGCCTCCTAATGCTGTTACCCATTTCTCAGAAATTCGTCCTGCAATTAACCGTCCACCAATTACTGCGATCGCGGTGCAAATCCCATGACCTAAAATTGCCCCCACAGTAACGCCAACAGGTTGATGGGCGGCGGCTAAGGCGATGGTGCTAATTTGGGTGCGATCGCCCCACTCCGCCAGAAAGGTCATGGTAAAAGCTTGCAGTAGAATCGCGAAATTGGCAGACTGTAACTTATCTTTCTTATTCTGCTTGGCAACTTCCACTGCTGCTTCCTTTGCGCCTGTATTTTCAGCTTGAGCGGGCATTTTACTGGCATCATACAATAGTTTGAAGCCAAATCCTAAAAATAAGGCAATTTCCCCATAACGGATATAATAGTCAGGCAGCAACGACACCACCTGTCCCAATAATACGGATAGTACCGTCATCGCTGCTAACGCCGCCAGAACTCCCAAAAATACCAGCCGCCGCGAATAACGCATGGATAAGATTACGCCAATAAAAAACGTCTTATCCCCTAACTCAGAAATCGTAATTAGTAATAATCCAGCGGTAAATGCAGTTAACATTTTTCAAGCTCCTTAACTAATTGCTGTTGATGGAGCTTGATGAGAAAAGGCAGACCCCACCAAGCTCACATCAACGTGTGAACTCAGTGAAAGTCTCGCTACCAAGGAACTAACTATTCAGCTCAGATTCTGTAGATTCAAATGACCTGAAGCTTCAATCCCTTGTCACCTGAACCAGGCTCATCACCAGTATGTTGATTCAGGTATCCTGGTAATGTTTGACCAGGAGCTACTCCCTTTCATTATTTTTTAATATAGCATAATTTATTTTTTTTATCGAGTAGTCTCAGAGATTCAATTCAGAAGCTATTTTCCATATCTATTCATTTTTTATTCATATTGATTTCATCTTTTAAAATAAGTAGTCTGACAAAATTCCTTAATATACCGTAGGGTGGGCATTGCCCACCAGTCAAAATCTCAGTGACCTTCTCTTAACTTTATCTTGTTATAATATAGAGTCTTCTCCATCATCCAGATTCCCGTTCCCCAGAGAGTAAATCGGTAGATAGAGCAATAGACACATCGATTAGGACGTTCGGCACCGTTGTAGAGACGTTGCATGCAACGTCTCTACAATGGGCAAGCTGATCAATCAAGTTTTTCAATCGTAGAGATAGACACAGGCAACATCTGTCTATACCTGATCAGCTTGACTGATTTTTCAGTATCAGTTGTAGCAAATTTAGATTCAAAGTCCTGGACAATGATTCTGCAAAAACCAATTGACGAATCTTGCCGAAACCTGCAAGCTTGAAAAGAACTGGCAATGCGTCTATAAACAGTAGGGGATAGCTAACCGTTAATTAGGGAGCAGTCTAAAGAAAACCTAAAGCAGACGCGGGTACAGTTCATGTCAGATGGTCAGACGAATGCTACGTCAGAACGCTGACATTAGCTGATACATAGTACGCTCCCCTTGACGCTGTACCCAATAGCCTTCCCTGGCATACTCTGTACAACTTAACCAAAAGGAGAATTTTATGGCACCTATCAAAGTTGGCATTAATGGATTTGGTCGCATCGGACGCCTGGTTTTCCGGGCTGGACTAGAAAACCCCAATATCGAGTTTTGCTGCATTAACGATCTGGTTCCACCAGAGGGTATCGCCTATTTGTTAAAGTACGACTCCACCCATGGTCGGTTCAACGGTACGGTAGAAGCCAAACCCGACGCCATTGTGGTCAATGATAAGGTAATCCCCTGCGTCTCGATCAAGAATCCAGAGGAACTACCCTGGAGTAAATACGGCGTCGAGTATGTGGTTGAGTCCACGGGTCTATTTACCACCTATGACGGTGCATCCAAGCACCTCACCGCCGGGGCGAAGCGAGTCGTCATCTCGGCTCCCACCAAAGAAAAAGACCCGGAAAAAGTCCCCACTCTCTTGATGGGTGTGAATCATCAGAGCTACGATCCCAACAAGCATACGGTTGTATCCAACGCCAGTTGTACCACAAACTGCCTCGCTCCCGTTGCCAAAGTCATTCAAGACAACTTCGGTTTTGCAGAAGGTTTAATGACCACCGTTCACGCCATGACGGCTACCCAACCCACCGTAGACGGACCGAGTAAGAAAGACTTGCGGGCTGGACGCAGTGCGGCTCAAAACATTATCCCCGCCTCTACCGGTGCAGCCAAAGCCGTTACCTTGGTTCTACCTGAACTCAAAGGTAAACTTACCGGGATGGCATTCCGCGTACCCACGCCTGATGTTTCGGTGGTTGACCTCACCTTCCGTACTGATAAAGCCACCAGCTATCAAGAAATCTGTGACGCGATGAAGAAAGCCTCGGAAGGAGAACTCAAAGGGGTTCTGGGATATACAGATGACTCCGTGGTGTCCACAGACTTCACCACTGATCCCCGTTCTAGCATCTTTGATGCGGGGGCGGGTATGGAACTCAACTCCAACTTTTTCAAAGTCGTGGCTTGGTATGACAACGAGTGGGGCTATTCTAATCGCATGATTGACCTGATCCTGTCCATGGCAGCGAAAGGTTGACACTCTCCCTTTTAGAAAAATTGACACTCCCCCTTTACACAGACAGATCCCCGACTTCGTAGGAGAAGTCGGGGATCTTGCTTAAGGCTGACAAGGGACAGTTGGTTGACAATCCCGAACCGAATTCCGTAAAATCGTATTTTTTTATTAGAGCTGTCGAAGACAACCAGGTTGGTTGTCTTTAAAATTTTTCTAGGCAGATCTTTTTAAGCCCGATCCAGATCAAGGATACAGTGATGACAGAACCTTTTGCGGATGTCTTTTGGTTGACTTCGGTAAATCGGCATCAATTATTATACGCTAATGCGGCGACTGAGCAGATGTGGGGTCACACCCCTGACCAATTATCCAGTCATCCGGGAGGGTATATGCGGTGTATCCTGGATGCGATCGATCGCCGGGATCGAGAGCGAGTAGCGGCAGCTTGGATGCAACACCCCACCAGTGAAGTGCCACAAGAGTATCGGATTATCAAATCTGATCGCTCAATCCGATGGGTGCGATCGCGCTCTTTTCTCATCCCGAATCCCTGGGGAGAAAGCCAGACAGATGTTCCTCAAATCCTCCTCGCCACGATTACCGAAGATATTACCGAAGACAAACAGGTTAAGGACACACTCAATCAGCGAGAACTCGAATTTCGAGTTCTACTGGATCATTCTCCAGATATTGTGGCTCGGTTTGATCGCCATCTGCGTCATGTCTACGTCAACCCCGTCATTGAACAGGAAACGGGTATTCCCTATCAAGAGTTTTTAGGCAAAACCCACCGGGAATTAGGATTACCACAAACTCTTATTTCCGTCTGGGAGGACTCCTTACAAACGGTGTTCCAAAAGGGTGAGGAAAATGAGAGTGAATTCACGTTCTTGACTCCCCATGGACAACGGTATTACCAATCGCGTCTAGTTCCCGAATTTGCCCCAGATGGTTCCGTCGAATTTGTCCTCAGCGTGTGCCGCGATATTACCGACATTCACCAGGCTCAACAAGCGGTGCGTGACAGTGAAGCGCGTTTCCGCACGATATTTGAATTGGCACCCATTGGCATGGCGATCGCGAATACTCAAGGGCGGGTTATGCATACCAATCAGGCGCTGCAAGATATCCTCGGCTACAGGGCTGACCAATTATTAAATCAGTCGTTTCATCTGTTTATCCATCCCGATGATCTGACACAGTGCTATCAAGACTTACATAAACTGAGTATGGGGGAAATCACTCACCTAAACGCTGAAAAACGCTATATTCATAACCAAGGTCATGTAGTCTGGGTGCATGTGTCGGCGTCAGCCGTTCGTGGCGCGAATGGGTTATCTGAGTACACGATCGCTCTGATTCAAGATATTAGCGATCGCAAACAAGCGGAATTCCTGCTGCAACAGGCTCATCTCCATTTAGAACAACGGGTTAGCGAACGCACCGCCGAACTCGAACAAACGAATACTCGCCTCCAGCAAGAAATTACTCACAGTCAAACCATAGAAATACAATTACAACAAGCCAAGGAACAACTGCAAGCGGTTTTGGATGCAGTACCCGGTTGCGTCTCCTGGATGAGTCGCCAAGGACAATATCTGGGAGTTAATCAATTTTTGGCAGATATGTTCAACCTGTCACCGGAGGACTTTGTTGGTCAACCCCTCGGCTTTCTCAATAGTAATCCGACGTTTGTCAACTATATTGAACAGTTTCTCGCAAGTTCGGCTCAAACTGACCAAAAGATCCTGGAGATTAACATCAATGGTTCCCATCACTATCATCTAATTGCCGCTCAAAAATATCAGCAAGGAACCAATATTGTTTGTGTGGGCATTGATGTCACTCAGAGCCAAAAAGCCCAGCAAGCCTTGCAGGATCAAAAAGACTTCCTGCAAACCATTATTGATACCAATCCCAATATAATTTATGTCAAAGACCAAGATGGTCAGTATATTTTAGCCAATCGCATGTTTGCCGAACATCGGGGGATTCCTGTCGAGGAATTGCTGGGAAAAACAACAGCCCAACTCCATCATGATCCAGCAGATGTGGAACGCTTCCTGGCTGAAGATCAAGATATATTGACTACCTTACAGCCAAAGTTCATTCCGGAAGAGTTTTCCTGGGATCAAAACGGTGAAATTCGCTGGTATCAAACCATTAAAACTCCGTTGGTGGCTCCAGATGGACAGGTGACTCAAGTCCTCGGTGTGAGTACCGATATTACCGCCCGTAAACTGGCAGAGGATCTCTTACAACAAAGTGAAGCCCGCTTACGTCTTGCCCTCGATGCCGCACAAATGGCAAAGTGGGATTGGAATTTGCAAACCGGAATGATTACTTGGTCTTATCGCTTAGAACAACTCTATGGATTGGCATTTGATCGTCCAGAAATTCCCTACAAAACCTTTTTAGAAAATGTTCACCCGGAAGACCAGGAACTGGTTATCAAAAGTATGGAATTGGCGATTCAAACTGGGGAGGATTATGACCTTGAATATCGGATTATTTGGCCCGATCAGATTGTGCGCTGGATTCAAAGCAAAGGTCAAATTATTTATGACAAAACCGATCAGCCTATTTGGACAATTGGGCTGAACCTAGATGTGACAGAACGTAAGCTGGCTGAAGAACAGCTACGTCAGCGGGAAGAACAGTTGCGTTTAGCCCTAGATGCGGCGCGTATGGGATTCTGGGATAGAAACCTGGAGACGGAACAAATTACCTGTTCCTATCACCTACAACACCTGTATGGATTAGATGCCAAAACCACGCAGATTAGCTACAAAACATTTCTGGAAATGGTTCATCCTGAGGATCGCGATCGCGTTCACCAAGCGGATCGACGAGCGATTGATGAGCAGGAAGATTGCTATGATATTGAATTTCGGATTATCAGAACCGATGGTAACCTGCGTTGGGTGGAAAGCAAATCTCAGGTATTTTACGATGAAACGAATCAGCCTGTGCGGATGATGGGAATTAATCTGGATATCACGGAGCGCAAGCAGGCTGAAATCCAAATTCAAGCCTCTTTGCGGGAAAAAGAAGTCTTGCTCCAGGAAATTCACCATCGGGTTAAAAATAATTTGCAGGTGATTTCCAGTCTTTTGGATTTACAATCTCAGTACATTACCGATCCAACGACGGTGGAACTGTTTCAGGAAAGTCAGAATCGGGTTAAGTCAATGGCGTTGGTTCATGAGAAATTGTATCAGTCTCAAGATTTTGCCCGGATCAATTTTGCCGAGTACATTGAGAATTTGACCAGTTATTTGTTCCAAATCTATATTTTTGAATATAACCAAGTTAACTTAGAATTTCATATTCATGAGGTTGATTTAACAATTGATGCCGCTATTCCCTGTGGTTTGATTATTAGTGAATTAGTGTCTAATGCTCTAAAATATGCCTTTCCGAATGGTCAAGAAGGGACGATCGAGGTGATCCTGACCGCAGCATCTGAGGATCGATGTCACCTAACGGTCAAAGATAACGGCGTTGGATTTCCACCGGATATTGAATTTACCAATCCTAAGTCATTAGGCTTACAATTAATTAATGTTCTGACTGAACAATTGGAGGGCAATCTAAGTTTTAACATGGATAAGGGAACAGAAGTAAATATTAGTTTCCCAATCGAAAGTTTCAACTAAACTGTAAAGATGTGCTAGGGGACGCCTGTTTTAATCAGTGTACTTTATTTTATTGTGTATTTTGATTGTTCAATTAAACAAATGGTTAAAGCAAAAATTTTAGTCGTGGAAGATGAAAGAGTTGTCGCTCTCAGCATTCAAAATCGACTGGAATCTCTCGGATATATTGTAACCGCCAATGTGACATCTGCCGAAGCCGCGATCGCGGGAATTTCTCAAAATCCTCCCGACTTGGTGTTGATGGATATTCGGCTCAAAGGTAAAATCGATGGAATTGAAGCGGCGGCTCAAATGCGCCAACAGTTTCAACTCCCCGTTGTCTATCTGACTGCCTATAATGACGAGGAGACGCTGGAGCGGGCTAAACTCACTGAACCCTATGGTTACTTGCTTAAGCCCTTTGAATCCAAAGATTTAGCAACCACGATTGAAGTAGCGCTCTACAAACATAAAATGGAGCAACAGCTTCGGGAGCGAGAGCAATGGCTAGCTACGACGCTAAAAAGTATCGGTGATGCAGTTATTACCACTGATCCGCAACAGGCGATCACGTTTATGAATCCGGTAGCTGAGGCGCTAACAAAATGGACGCAACAAGACGCATTGGGTCAAGATTTGAATCAAATCTTTCTAACTATTAATGAAACGACACGAGAAGCCATTCCGAACCCAGTCACTGTGTCTCTACAAACAGGTAAAACTGTAACTATAGAAAACCATACACTGCTGATTGATAAAGAGGGTGAAGAAATTCCTATTGATGATAGTGCGGCTCCGATTAAGAATGATAGCGAACAGATTCTGGGAGCTGTATTGGTGTTTCATGATGTCATCGAGCAACAGCAAATCCAAGCTTTGCTGAAGCGGACTAATGCCGACTTAGAACAAAGAGTCGCTGAAAGTACAGCCCAATTAAGACAGCAAAACCAACAACTAGAAGCCGAAATTGCCCGACGCCAGCAGCTAGAAGAAGAGTTACGGGTAGCGCTAGCTAGAGAACGAGAATTGAGCCAATTAAAATCTCGAATTGTTGCTACAGTGTCTCATGAATACCGGACTCCGCTGACAACGATTTTGTCGTCTACGGAAATGTTACAAAGATATAGCGATCGCTTGACGCCAGAGAAAAAACAAACCCATTTCCAACGGGTGAAACAGTCGGTTGAGCATCTGACGAATCTAGTCAACGATATGATTTTCATTGAGCAAGCCGAAACTCAAGCCCTAGAATTTAATCCCACTTTGGTTAATGTTGAGGAACTCGTGGGCGAGGTGATTGAAGCGGTGCGCCCTAAATTCACTGAAAAACATCGCCTAAATCTGATCTGCCCGAGTGAGTGCGATCGCGTCTTAGATGGCAACCTACTCCGACTCATTCTGGATAACTTATTGTCTAATGCGATCAAATATTCTCCAGAGGGAGGATTAATTGAGGTAGAACTAACTCCTCAAGCCCAGGAAATACGGCTGCGGATTTCTGACGAAGGCATTGGTATTCCCCCGGATGATCAGGGAAAATTATTCAAGGCATTCTATCGCGCCAGTAATATTGGCATTACTCCTGGTGTGGGCTTGGGATTAGTGATTGTGAAAGAATGTGTAGAATTGCATCAAGGTAGAGTGGAGTTCGAGAGTAAAGTTGGCGCAGGAACCACGTTTACGATAATCTTGCCCGTGGCGGAATCAGTGGAAGGATGAAAGGGTTTTGCCGTAGAGTTTAACTATCTCAGCTTGATCAATCGGACTATTCGCAATCTTGATTTAACCCAGAATCAATCCGATTAATATGCCTATTACCTGGACTCCGGAACAAATCCTCGCACTCGCCCCCGATGCTAAGTCTGCCCAAAATGGTCAAGGCTTGGCACGTTTATCGAAATGGCAAGGATTGGGACGAAATCAGGAGGCGGTGTGGGGAGAGTGTAAAGGAAGTGGAAGTAACCCCTATCAAACCCAAATCGATTTAGGTGAAACAGCGTTTAAATGCAGTTGTCCGAGTCGTAAATTTCCCTGCAAACATGGACTCGGACTCTTATTACTCTTTGCCAATCAACCCGATAGGTTTAACCAAAATCAATCCCCTGATTGGGTAAACGATTGGATTAAAACTCGCCGTCAAAAACAGGCGAAAAAGGTAGAAAAATCCGAAAAAGTGGCTGATCCCGCAGCTAAAGCCAAACGCGCCGCCAAACGGGAGGAAAATGTTACCGCAGGGGTGCAAGAATTAGACCGTTGGTTGCGTGATTTAGTCCGTCAGGGATTAGCCAACTTACCGGAAAAAGACTATCAGTTTTGGGATACGGTAGCCGCCCGGATGATTGATGCTCAAGCCCCAGGATTGGCGCGTCAGTTACAGGAGATGTCGGGGATTCCATATACGGGAGTGGGTTGGCAAGAACGCCTCTTGCAACGGTTGGGGCGTTTGTATTTGTTACTGCAAGGATTTCAACGCCTAGAAATATTACCCGCAGACAGGCAAGCCGATATCCGCACGGTGATTGGTTGGGGGCAAAAAGAAGAAACGGCTACCTCAATGATCCGCGATCGCTGGTTAATTTTAGGACAGTGTATCGAAGACCAGGATAACCTCAGGGCGCAACGGATGTGGTTACAAGGACAACAGACGCATCGATTCGCCCTCATCCTTACCTTTGCCCATCATTCTCAACCCCTAGACACCAGTCTCATTCCCGGTACTCTCCTCGACGCCGATTTGGGATTCTTTGCCAGCGCTTATCCGTTGCGGGCAATTGTCAAAACCCGTCACGCCCCAGCCATACCGTTTACACAGATGCAGGGGGAAAGCGCGATCGCAACGGCACTGGCTCAATACACAAATGCCTTAGCTTGTCAACCCTGGTTAGACCAATTTCCCCTCAGTTTACAAGGAGTTATTCCCCAGAAGTATAAATCAGGATGGGCATTGCGCGACGATGCTAACCAGATATTACACCTCGCCCCTAACTTTACAGAGAATTGGCAGTTATTTGCCCTGAGTGGCGGACATCCCATCACCGTGTTTGGCGAATGGAATGGTGATCACTTTTTCCCCTTAAGTGCTTTTTCCCAAGAGCAGTTTATTGTGTTTCGATAATGTTCGTAGTAAAGGCTTTAGCCTTATATTTTGTTAGGTTTGCTGGCTTCAACCTAAATCCTGTTGGGTTTTGCTATCGCTCTACCCAACCTACAATACCTAAAACTCAGGAGTATTTATGTCTAAGCCCAAAATTTTGCAAGAGGGAACCAGCTATAGTTTTCGTTCCTACTTTGAGCTACCCAATGATACCGATGAAATCCTGGCAGAGTTTGGCTATAAGTTTGAACGCCAGCGCCTTCACTTACCCAAAACCACTCGTGAAATTGAGTATCTTTCGGAGTTACAGCAGCAGTTAGAAGACACGATTCCTTATGTCACTCTCAGTAGTGAAACAGCCAAGCGGGAAATTTTGATTGCGCCAGTGTTGGCGCGAGTGGCGGTAATGTGCCGCCGTTTGCTACGCATTGAGTACCCATTGAAGGTTAATGAGCAACTTCAGGGGAATTTAGATTATTTTATTGAGTCGGAGATGGGATTAATTGTTAATAAACTACCAGCCCTTACTTCGTTGAAGGGCTGGTTTTTGCGTCCAACCCTGTAAGTTTCGTAGCTGATTTCTGACGCTTCAATTGCCCGAGTTGCTTCTGGCTTCCCGCTTGCTTGCGCTTACGGGTGCCAGAAGTAGAGCTAGTGGCATCAGCGTCTACGAGGCTCGTTTCAAACCCCGGCAATTTTCCTTGCGCCCATAAAAGCATTACCAAGGCAGCGGCCAAGTCTCTGTCCATCTCGAAATTACACTCGCTGCATTTGTGAACCCTTTGGTCGAGTGTTTTCTTGTGCTGATGTCCACAATTTGGACAGGTCTGGGATGGTTTTACCTTGCGGGTAGGAACCTCCACAAAGACTCCGCCAGCTTCGACAACCTTGTACTCAATAGCTGAGCGTAACATCCCAAAACCAACATCTAAAATAGACTTGTTTAATCCTGCCTTTTGCTTTTTACGCTTGCCTTTTTTGGCTTTACGGGTCATCTTTGAGACTTCTAGTTTTTCCGTTGCAACGAAGCTATTACAGCGAACTATTTCTGTGGCAACTTGGTGTACCCAATTAGCTCTTTGATTAGCAACTTTACGGGTTACTTTACTGATTCGAGCTTGGGCTTTTTTCCACCGACTAGAACCCTTCTGTTTTTTCTTTCGTAGTGGTGCTACTTTACGTCGTTTGTCCTTGGAAAGATGCTTGATTTTCTTCTCAGCATTTCGTAAAAACTTAGGGGCCTCCACAAAGGAGTGGTTTTCACCATCAGTAATTGCCAGTGCGGACTTGCATCCAAAATCAATACCTACAGCACCAAAATCAGTTTGCCTTGCCGCCGCCTGCAATTCAGTCAAGTTAACAGTTATACTGGCATACCATTTCCCATTGCGGTAGACAATCGTACAAGTTGTTGGTGTCCCCCAGTTACGAGCTTTTCCTCGCATCTGAATAGAACCGATTTTGGCTAATTCCAGATAACCGTTATCACCCGTTGTGTGAACTTTCCATCCAGTCTTACTTGGATAAGTCCAGCCTGAATAGTGCCTAATCGACTTGTACCTTGGTCGTTTACCCAACCCTTTAAACCACCTCTGAAATGCGTAGTCAACGCGCTTCAATGTGGCTTGCAGAGTCATGCAGTTACACTCTTTATATTCTGGCCAAACTTCCTTAAAAGCTGGTAGAGAGTTTTGCTGCTCGATGTAATCAACTCGATGAGCAAACCTTTGGTACTGGGTAAACCGATTGGAAACCGCCGCGTTGTACAGGTCTTTGTGCAACTTCCGGTGATACCGCAATATTGCCGATTGTTTCTTATTGGGGTATAGCCGAAAAGTTGCACGTCGAACTGGCATTTGCTGAAACAAAGAAGTTTTGATACTTTTAGCACATTCAGCTGGGGGTATGTCAAGTGCAGCCAAGAAAGGGTTCACACTCTGTATTCGGGTCTTCCGGACAAGCGTGTGCTAAACTATCAGTCTTAATAGCCACAGAGCAAACTGCACAAGGACTATAGCATCTAAGCTCATCAAAACGGCTTGAAATCCGGGTTGAAATGGTTGAAGCTCTTGCTGTCCATAATTTTGGACTTTCCAACTAACAATGCGAGCACACCAACTACGGAAGACCCAGAAGAGCCGCAAGATTGATTGCCTCCGTCCCTACGGCAATCCGCTATCCCTCCCCACCCTACAGCCGTTCATTCTTGCCTGACGGCTACGAAAATCCGTCTGTTGAGGGTGGGGACTCCCGCGATACGTTGAAGCGAAGCGGGATGATTTGACGCGGGGGTTCACTCAACTGGCGGTGGAGTTGATTGCGTTGGCAATGCTCCAGGAATCACCGGAGGTGTTGTATGGAGTGGTGACGATTGGGGAGTTGTGGGTTTTTGGTAAGTTAGAGCGAAGTACGTTAACAATTATAAGAGATATTGGGTCTTATACGTTGCCCGATGATTTGAGAGAGTTAGTAAATATTTTAGTGGGAATTTTAGAGTAAAAGGGTAGAAGGGTTAACTAACAGTAATAGAGTAATCAATTCAGAGGAACCTGTTCGATTAAAATCGATTTAACATCCTATCTTCGGTAAAGCCTCCATGAGTCTCTGGCAAGACGTAATCACCACCGCCTTAGTTGGCACAGAGAGACGAACTCTCACCCTTACTCCAGCCACTAACCCACTCAGTCAACTTTTATCCCAACTGAATCCGACTGACCCAGAAGCCACATTACTCAGCGCGGCTGGGACAATTTCTCTCTATCACCGCGCTGGACAACGCCCGATTACCGATAACCAACCTTTACCCGAACCTTGTCCACCTGAAGATAAACCTCCCTGTAGCCCCCGCGCCGCCCATTATCTGAAATTGATGCTACAAAAAGAGCGGGTAAAACTGTTACCGGAATGGTTAACCGCCGCCGCTACAGCCGGATACCGTGTCCCCGACTATTATTTGCCAGAGTTACTGGAAGTGGGACGCACTTCACCCCAGTTACGCCCCGCAATTCTCCCGGTTTTGGGTCAACGGGGACGGTGGTTAGCCGCCCATAATCCGGATTGGAATTATGTGGGAGATGAGGATATCGAACAAACGTGGACAACTGGAAGTTTAGACGCCCGCAAACTTCTATTGCAACATCTACGGCGTGAACATCCCGCCTCAGCACGGGAACGACTTGTAACTGTGTGGCAACAAGCATCATCAGATGTCAGAATTGCGTTGTTAGACACCCTGCAAATTGGCTTAAACCTGGAAGATGAGGCATTTTTAGAGATGGCGCTGGATGACCGTCGTCAAGAGGTGCGACGCCAAGCGGCTAATTTATTAGCACAGTTACCGGAATCAAGTTTATGTCAGCGGATGAAACAACGCATCCAATCGGCTATCACATTTCGGCGCAAGCGTAACCGTTTACACCTGGATTTTATCCTCCCAGATAATCATGACCAAGAGATAACTAGAGATGGGATTGATAGCAAACAGCCGCCTCAGTTATTAGGGAATAAAGCCTGGATGATTTTACAAATCGTTGCCGCGACTCCCCTTTCTCTGTGGTCAGACCTTCAGGAAGAATCCCCGACTGAATGGATACAAGCTGCAAAACGGAGTGAGTGGGATCATTCCTTGGTTGAAGGCTGGGCGGTAGCGGCGATGCGCCAACAGAATCCGGACTGGGCAGAGGCTTTACTGCCGTTTTATGGTACGTTTAAGGGCTATTTAATCCCGCAAAAGCAATTAATTTCTGGATTAATAAATGTTCTCTATCCTGAACAAAGGAATAGTTTTTTTCTGAATTTATTCCCATCTAGTAAGGTTCCCTTCAATAGTAAAGATCCGGCGTTTAGTTTATTAACCCATTGCCATGTTCCTTGGAGTATAGAACTAACCGAGATTGTTTTAGACGGTGTGCGCCGCTATCTGAAGAAGACGGATAATCCTTACGATTGGTCGCTGTCTACTGGACTAAAAGAGTTTGCCTATTTTATGAGTCCTGATATTGTCCCCGAACTTTCGACCCGTTTCAACAATATTGTTCCGCAACGGTCGGCTTTAGCCTCCTATTGGACAGAAATTATCGATGAAGTATTGGCAGTTTTGAGTTTACGCTATGAAATGGACAGAGAAATTTGAGCGTCAAAGGACATAAGGTAAAACCCTTTCATACCCTTGCACCGCTATCAGGGAAAATGTATCATTGCTTCCCCAGCTCCCCCAGCTTCCCCAGCTCCCCCAGCTCCCCCAGCTCCCCCAGCTCCTTACCCCACCAAAACACTTATTCAGCAGACTTTACTTATTGGTCTATATCTGCCAATAAACTTAATAAATCTTCCCAATTATTCAACTCAAACATAGCATCACTTAACTCTTCTAAAGCTGACAAAGACAAACCTTCTACTAAGCTATTGAGTTCCGCTGTCTGGTCTGGAAACCGCTTGTTCAGCAGACGCAGGACTAAAGCGCGTGCTTCTGTAATGCGACCTTCCTGACGACCTTCTTGGCGACCTT
>CAKZMA010001221.1 GCA_937127375.1 uncultured Coleofasciculus sp.
GCGTTGACTCGCGATTGCTAGTTGGGGAAGTGAGAACTAGCAGCGATCGCGTGGCGGGTATGCCTCCTCGCCAACTCCGACTAGAGAACCAAATCTATCGCCTGACTCGTCGTTTAAGTCTTAATTTTATCCACCTCCTTAACAGCTTTGATATTCCTAAGCACGCTTTTTATCAGGACGCTAATATCATTAATTTTCACAACCTCCACAGAGGTTATGGTGGATATTTTAACTACCTGGCTATTCCCTCATTAACAGCAAAAAAACCTGCTGTTTTTACTCTCCATGATATGTGGAGCTTCACCGGTCATTGCGCCTACAGCTATGAGTGCGATCGCTGGAAAATGGGTTGTGGTGATTGTCCTTACCCAGAAACTTACCCAGCTATCCAGAGGGATAATACTCGCTTTGAATGGAAACTGAAGAGTTGGGTCTATCACCATTCCCACTTAACTATCGTTACTCCCAGCCGCTGGCTAGCTGAACAAGCCAAGCAAAGTATACTTAAGCGCTTCCCAATTCATCACATTGCCTATGGTATTGATACCATAGCTTATCAACCTCTGGACTGCGAACAGTGTAAATCCCTGCTTGGCATTCCCGTCGGCAAAAAAGTATTGATGTTTGGAGCTGAGAATCTAAAAGATACCCGCAAGGGTGGGGATCTGCTTCTGAAAGCGCTCTCTCACTTACCTGAATCCCTTAAAGCTGAAACCGTGCTACTCACTGTAGGCGATAGGGGAGAAGTGATCGCCCAAGCAACGGGTATTGCGACTCTCAATCTTGGCTACGTCAGCAGCGATCGCCTCAAATCCATTGCCTATTCAGCCGCTGACTTGTTTGTTTTTCCGACTCGTGCCGATAACTTACCTTTAATGTTACAAGAGAGTATGACCTGTGGTACACCCATGGTTTCCTTTAAAATTGGTGGAGTTCCTGATCTAGTGCGTCCAGGAGTCACTGGCTATTTAGCTGAACCCGAAGATGAGCGGGATTTGTGTTATGGTATTGTGCAGCTACTGGAGGATAAAACGCTACGAGAGCGCATGGGGCAAAACTGTCGGGCAATCGCTCTAGAGGAATTCTCCTTAGAACTTCAAGTTCAGCGATATATTAAACTCTATCAAGAAATTTTGCTCAGTTAATGGATTTTGTCTAACTTGTAGAGTCAGTCAAGTAAGGCAATTTGGCTGATAGGAAAGATAGTCATGTTAACCATTTTTTCGATTCCTAAACCCTTTAGCGGACACATTAACATTATTCAACGTAACGCGATCGAGAGTTGGTCTCGCCTCGATCCAGCTTGTGAAATCATTTTGTGTGGAAATGAATCAGGCATAGAGGAAGTCGCAACTGAGTTTGGGGCAAAATGGATTCCTAACCTTGCTTGTAACCAATATGGTACACCTCTACTCAACTCAGCTTTTGACCAAGTACGACAGGTAGCTAGCCACCACTTGCTATGCTACGTAAATACTGATATTCTTTTACTCAAAGATTTTCTAGAAGCGTTACAAAAAATTCGTTTCCGTCGATTTTTAATGGTCGGTCAGCGTTGGAATGTAGACATTACCGAACCCTTAGATTTTTCGCGGATCAATTGGGACAAAAAGTTGCGTGAATATGTTGCTAGTCATGGAGTGCTATTTTCTCCAATGGGAATTGACTTTTTCGTGTTTCCGCGAGATAGTCCGCTAGGAAGACTTCCATCCTTTGCTGTTGGTCGTCCAGGATGGGATAACTGGTTCATCTACAAAACTCGTCAACTTTGCATTCCTGTTATTGATGTTACAGAAACTGTGACCGTCGTGCATCAAAACCATGACTACGCCCATGTTCCACATCGTAAGAATAAGACATGGGAAGGACCAGAGGCTGACTGGAATCGTCAGTTGATGGGATGTGAGTGGTGGAATTATTTATTTTCTATTGCAGATGCAACTCATATCATGACTTATCGAGGATTACAACTTGCGTGGGGACGCGATTCTATGCAAAGACATTGGCAAACTTTACCAATCTTATGTCCAAAGGCAAAGCCTTTAATAAGGATAGTGAATAAAATTATACAATTAGTGTGACTACTGATTTTTCGTTGCTAATTTATTTATTTTTTTCAAAATTAAAAGAGTTTTAGTTGTATACTTTAAATATTAAACATGACAAAAAAAATAAGTGTTTGTATCACCTCATATAATCAAAAAAACTACTTAACAGAAGCCATTGAAAGTGTAATTAATCAAACGATAGAACCTTGGGAAATAATTGTAGTTGATGACTGCTCAACTGATGGCTCTCAAGAGATTATCGATGAGTATGCGAAAGCATACCCAAAATTAATCCGTCCGTTTTTCCACAAAAAAAACCTGGGAATACCTCTAAACAAGAGATTTGCACAAGAAAGAGCAAACGGTGATTTATTCACCTACTTAGATGGTGATGACAGATTTTTACCCAAAAAGCTTCAAATCGAACTGGAAACTCTAATGAGTAATCCAGATGCCAGAGCTGTATACTCTAATTTCTACTACATTGATGAGTACGGACAACAAATAAAACTTTGGGCAGATGGCAATATTGCTATGCCTTGTGGCAATATCTTCCGTGAAGTTTTCATTTTCGATGATTTCCCAGATAGTATACTGTTACGCAATGAACTTGTTGATTATCAATCTATGAAAGAAGTAGGATTTTATGATCCAGACTTCGCCATTTATGAAGATTGGGAATGGAGAATCCGTTTTGCTAAGCGTTTTAAAATGATCTACTGTCCTGAACCCCTAGCTGAGTATCGTCGTCATTCAAGATGCGTATCAGTTTCACCGACTTTAGAACATTTAAAATATATTAGGAAGGGATATTTTAAAAATTTTTATTTGCTTCAGGATTTACCCAAGCCAGAATATTTAAATATTCAGAGAAAAATACACTATAACTTTGCAAGAATGCACCAACAATCAGGGCTAGAAGAATTGTCAAAAGGAAAGAAAATAAATGCTTTAAATGATTGGATTAAATCCTTACAATTTAACCCCAAAGAAATTGATTGGCATATACCAGCTAAACTTATAATTCCATCCCTATTCTATTCTAGATTAAAGTTTTTATATAAAAAACTGAATAATAAACTGATACGCAATTGAAGGTAAATCTGTAAAGTAGATGGATGAGCGCCACTATGAAAACTCAGTTAAATTCTACCCTACGTAAGTTAATCCCCACTAATGTCAAAGATGTTGTCAAACGAAGTAGACTTTGGTTGCGATATAAATCAAGCTGTAGCAACATATATCACTGCTGTGTTCACAAAACAGCAAGCCAGTGGATACAATCTCTCTTCTTTGATTCAAGGATATATAGGTATTCTGGTCTCACCGTTTGCCCAAATGGAAAAGTACATCGTGGTGGGTATGAAACCAGAGAAGCGAACAATGCAATTGATAGTGATCCTTTTCCGGAGAAAACTATAGCGGGTTCTCTTCATATCAGTTTCGATAATTTTTTAGCTATTCCTAAACCGAAATGTTACAAAGCTTTTTTTGTTATGCGAGATCCCAGAGATATCGTTGTGTCCTATTACTTTTCTGCCAAATATTCCCATGTTCTTGATCCAAGAATTAGTAAAGAAAGAGAAATATTAAATAGTTTATCTCAGATTGATGGTATGGTGTATACAATTGAATCCCTAAATAAATTTGGGTTATTTACGGCTTTGGAGTCATGGATAGGAACACCCATCAAAGATTTAAATATAAAAATATTTCGCTTTGAAGATTTAACCAATCCTAACAATTTTGCGGCATTTAAACAATTATTTTCACACTGCGACATAGTGATGCCTGATAAAATTCTTTCCCAGTTTTTGAAAGATTATACTTTCCAGAGACTCACAAAAGGTCGTCCGTTAGGTGACGAAGATAGAAGATCACACTTACGCAAAGGAGTACCTGGTGACTGGCAAAATTACTTTAATGAGAAAATTGATCAAGAATTTAAAAAGGTTACGGGCGACCTTGTTAGCCGTTTAGGATATGAAAAAAGTATCTAATGTCAAAGCTACTTGTCACTGGCTCATCAGGATTGATTGGCTCTGAAGTCTGTCTGCATTTGGCTAATTTGGGTTGGCAGATTCACGGTCTAGATAATAACTCCAGAGCGGCTTTCTTCGGCGCTCAAGGGGATACGCGCTGGAATCAACAGCGCCTACAGGCACAGATTAAAGGTTTTGTCCATCATGAGTTAGATATTCGCGATCGCAGTGGTATTCTAGACTTAGCTGAGAGTATCAGACCGGATGCGATCGTCCATGCGGCAGCACAACCTAGTCATGATTTTGCGGCTAAAATTCCCTTTGATGATTTTGACATCAATGCGGTGGGGACATTGAATCTCTTGGAAGCCACTCGCCAGTTTACTCCAGAAGCGCCCTTTGTCTATCTTTCCACGAATAAAGTATATGGTGACGCCCCTAATGAGATTCCCATGGTAGAGTTAGAAACACGCTGGGACTATGCTGATCCCCACTATCAGCAGGGTATCCCGGAATCGTTCCGCATCGACCAATCCAAGCACTCGTTGTTTGGAGCCTCTAAACTTGCGGCTGATATTATGGTGCAGGAGTATGGTCGCTACTTTGGCTTAAAAACCTGCTGTCTGCGGGGTGGCTGTTTAACCGGTCCCAATCATGCGGGTGTGGAACTGCACGGATTTCTGAGCTACCTGGTGAAGTGTAACCTAGAGGGTCGTCCCTATAAAATATTTGGTTATAAAGGTAAACAAGTGCGGGATAATATCCACTCCTATGACGTGGCTCGCTTCATCGAGGAGTTTATCCAGACACCTCGCTGCGGTGAGGTTTACAATCTGGGAGGGGGAAAAGACAACAATTGCTCAATATTAGAGGCGTTTGAGCAAGTTACTGCCATTACTGGAAAGAAGATGCAGTATGACTATCTTGACAGGAACCGAGATGGCGATCATATTTGCTACTATAGCGATTTGCGGAAAATAAAGGAGCATTATCCCCAATGGTCTGTTACTCAATCGATTGAATCTATTCTTGTAGAGATTATTGACGCTTGGTCAAAGAGACTTAGATATTAGATAATTGATGCGGATTTTGTTCACCATTCCCCACTTCTTTAAACCCAGTGAAGCTGGGCGGTATGGCTCTGTTTGTCAAACTCCGCAACGACGTATTCAGGCTTTGACCTCTAATCTGAGTACCCTACACCAACTCTATAATCAATCCCAATGTATCATTAACATCGCCCAGCGTTTGGCGCTTCCGGCTAACCAATCCCAAGCTCACGAGATTAAAATTATTATCTGTACCAGCCACAATTACCACCTACTGAATCAACTACCCCTGTCACCTCAGCTTTATAGCCATCATCCGACCCAAGCCGAACCAATGCTCTTGGGATTTGAGTGTCAGGCGGTGCTGCGAGATTGTCTGGGTCAATACGACTATTATTGCTATCTAGAGGATGACCTGATTTTGCACGACCCTTGGTTTTTTATTAAACTGAAGTGGTTTACGCAGCAAGTAGGAGAACTAAACCTACTTCAGCCTAACCGCTATGAAGTATCATCCCATGGAGTCGTTCACAAAGCCTATATTGATGGTGACTTAGCTCCCCATGTTACGGCTAAATTTCAGAATGTACAGGAACAACCTGAATTAATTGGCACAATTATGGAAACTCCGGTCACTTTCCGTCGCCCTCTTAATCCTCACTCTGGCTGCTACTTTTTAACGGCAAACCAGATGACTTACTGGGCGAAGCAACCCTACTTTTTAGACCGGGATACCAGTTTTGTCGGTTCTCTGGAAAGTGCTGCAACTCTAGGAATTATGAAAACCTTCCATATTTATAAACCAACTTCTCACCAGGCAGAGTTTCTAGAAATTCAACACTTTGGCATGAGATTTATTAATTTAATCGGCAACAAAGTGAAAAAAGTATGTATATAAGGTTGTAATTTTATTAGATAATTGATGAATTTAGTTTTTATTATGAGTAAATAAGTATGAATAATAGATTGCAAAAAAAAATCAAATATACAGCTTGGAAAATTAAGGAAAAATGGCAAGATATACTATATAAGGGAATTGAATTGCAATGGAAATTGCCATCGGGATTAAATGTGACAATTAAAAACAAGGCTGAATGGGTAATTTATAATGATATTTTCGTAGATGGAGAATATGATCTACCTATTCAGCAAACTCTAGCATCTTGCTCTTATGATCAACCTTTGAATATCTTAGACCTAGGTGCTAATGTCGGTTTTTTTACGATAAGGCTAGCTGACTTCATCCTTCAAAGCAAAAATCCGCAACCTAATTTTAGAGTCACCCTAGTGGAAGGTAGTCCTACTGTCTATAGTCAGCTTAAATATAGGCTCAATCATGAATTCAATTTAGCTAATAAATTAACAATTGTTAAGGGATTAGTTGGAGAACGCCAGGGAAGCGCTAAATTACTCGAATTTGACTTTCATGTGGTAAATTCAATTGTATCAAGTAATTCATCAAGAGGTATTATTGTGCCTTATCTTGATCTCACATCATTATATTCTGAAAGTGATGAGATTGATCTCCTTAAATGTGACATTGAAGGCTCGGAGTTAAGTTTTCTAGAAAATTACAAAGATTTACTTTTGCGCGTCAAGCGTGCTGTATTTGAGTTTCATCATGATCAATGTGATCCAAAACGATGTTTTGAGATTTTGAAAGAAGTAGGTTTTCTGAACCATCAGCAACTCCGTAAGCGACCGACCTTCTCAATAGAATTTTTCTGGAAGTAAAGAAAATATATGAGTTCTTCACCCACTTATCTTGATCCAATCATACTGCCTCTGTTGAGCGGTGCAAGTGTACTTGATGTTGGTTGTGGTTATGGACGTTGGGGTCATTTGATTCAAAGCAATTTTTGGGAAGCTGGCTTGACTAAACCTCCCCATGTTGATGGCTTTGATTCTTTTTTACCAAACGTAGAATTTTGTTCTAAGCATAGTTGCTATCGCAAAGTATGGCATCAAGTAATGCCCTCACCATTGACGGGGACTTGGGATACTGTTTTAGCCTGTGAGTTTATAGAACATATAGAACAAAAAGCTGTAGAAGAAGTTATGGAGATTCTGGAGGGCGCTGCTAAAAAGAGAGTGATTTTCTCAACACCAAATTGGCCCTATTACCGAGGGGGAGGAGATACGATACTTGGGTATAATGACCTAGAAGCCCATCTAAGCTATGTCTCACGAGATTTCTTCGGTCGTCGCCGCTATAAGCTAATAGGCGCAGGTTTTGGTGACCCCACAAATCTCATTGTTCGAGCCGTTAAGAAATTGAAGTTTTCCTGGGAGCCAGCACTTCAATCAATTCCCAGGGCGTTTCCAATGTTAGGACACTCATTAGTTGCTTATAAGACTATTAATTAGACGCAAAAAAATGCTTTTCAGTTTAAAAGAATTTATAAATGGAGAAAATTAAAGTTTTTATTGTTTGCTCAGGTCTTGGTCAAATTCAGCGTGGCTTTGAATCGTTTACCCAAGAATGTTTTGAAGCTTTATCCAAAGAACATTATGTTGATATAACTCTCTTTAAAGGAGGCGGACAGTCTAACAAAAAAGAAATGACGTTGTGGAATTTACCCCGCCATAGCTGGCTAGCAATACAATTCGGTAAAATTACCAGAAGAGGAGCTTATTACATCGAGCAAGCATCATTCGCTCTGAGCCTCTTGCCACACCTTCATCGCCAGCAACCCGATGTCATTTACTATAGTGATGGTACTGTTGGTAATGTGCTTTGGCACTGGCGGCGTTTCACTAAACAAAGCTACAAACTTTTATTTTCCAATGGCGCTCCTTTTTTTCCACCGTTCTTACCTTACTATGACCATCTACAGCAAGTCGCTCCCTCTCATTTACAGGTTGCCTTAGATAGAGGAGTGCCTGCTGCAAAACAAACTCTCATTCCTTACGGAGTTAAAATACCTGCTGAACTAAAACTGTTGTCTTTTCATGAACGAGAGGCACTGCGACGCCATTTAGGATTGCCCGATAAGCGGCAAATAATTTTGTCCGTCGGAGCTATCAACAAGTCCCACAAGCGTATGAATTATCTTATTCGGGAGATAGAAACTTTGTCTGAATCACGCCCTTATCTTTTGCTGCTAGGACAACAAGAGTCACAATCTCCTGAAATTTTACAGTTAGGTAATCAGCTATTAGGAACTGATAATTTTCAAGTTAGAACTGTTGCGTCCCATCAGGTGGCAGATTATTATAGAGTTGCTGATGCTTTCGTGCTAGCTTCTCTAACAGAAGGATTCGGGCGCGTGTTCTTAGAAGCAATGTCTTATGGTTTGCCCTGTCTCGCTCATGATTATGAGGTTGCTCGCTTTGTTCTGGGAAAGGAGGGATATTTTGCCAATTTTGAATTACCAGGAAGTCTGGCTGATCTCAGTTATAAAGTTTTAGTAGAAGTACATGATGAGTCGAAGTGTTATCTGCGGCATCGGAGTGTATATGATCGTTTTAGTTGGAAAAAGTTGCTTTTAAGTTATAGCGACATGATTCAATATGTAGCATGTAAAAAATAGGTTAATGGTTAATTATGATAGAAAGCAGTATAGATGGATCTGAATTAGTATCAGTGGAACTACCCAAAATATTATTAGTTACTGATGCCAGTTTAAGTGCTAAAGGGGGAGGAATTAATCGAACCCTGTTAAATTTATTTGATCAGTATCCTTATGGACGTATAATGCTATTTTCGTCTATAAAAACTATACATCAACATCCAACTATTCCATCTATAAGAAAACAAACTATTTCATTTGATCCTGAATTTATACCTTGTTTCTCCAATAGGTTTGGCACAATAATTAATCCCATATTACAAATCATAAATTTTGAAATATTAAAAATAAACTTACTTAATTATATTCAAGATATTCAAATTTTTAAACCTCAATTACTTATCATCTGCCCAAATAGTATTCAGTTTATCTTGATCGGCTATCATATAAGTAATCAAGTTGATTGTCCAGTTTTGATTTATGCTATGGATGACTGGATAGGAGCAGAACACGTAAGATGGATATCAGGTAGTGCCAAGCAAGTAATTTATAAACTTTTGAAAAAGTCTTCGGCATGGTTATTGATTAGTGAGCAATTGAAAAATTCTTTTTCAAGTCACTATAAGTTAATGCCTAAACACTCAATGATTGTTAATAATCCTATTGACTTATCAGACAAAAAACTGCCAGAATTTAAAACTTTTTACCAAGGAACCTTTAAGATAATTTATGCTGGCTCAATCTGGCCTATGCATTATGATGCATTAGCTACTTTTGCTAAAGCAGTTTTTGAGTTGAGGCAGGAAGGTAAAAGTATTGAGCTAATTTTACATACTCAGGAGTCTTTTTGGTCTAACTATAAAGAAAAATGGCACTACTGGCAAGTATCTTATGGCAAGCTTATACCTTATAATCGGCTTAATCAATGTTTACAATCAGCTAATTTATTGTTAGTTGTTTCTTCTTTTATGCCAGATTATTCATTTTTAACGCGATCTTCTTTTCAAACTAAGCTAACGGACTATATGGCATCTGGAAGACCTATTTTGTCTGTTGGGCCAGAGTATTCGGTTTGTAATCAATTTCTTAAAAAATGGAATTGTGGTTGGGTTTGTGAAATGAATCAAGTTAATGAAATTAAGAAAACATTGGTAAACATAATAAAACATCAATCTAAAAGCAATGATTTCGCTCGCAGAGCATTTGCAGTAGTTCAGGAAAATTTTGATAAGAAACAAGTCCAGGCTAAACTTTATAGTTTTATAAATTATGTGGCTCATAACAGTATATAATTATAAAATCTATATACAAAATATGCTCAATAAAGTTTTTTTTTATGCAAAACATCATTCGTAGTTTTTTAATTCGCAAGATATTAACAAGACACATCTGGTGGTGGGAAACCCATCGAAACTACCCAATTCGAGATCAGGTATTTTGTTTTTCACCGATTGCTGTTAATCCTGAAGCCAGAAACATATTGGCAGTTTTAACAACTACCAATGCAATTAGCGATGCTGCCTGGACTGCTCAGAGTTTACTGCGGTACTTACCTCCTGATACTGGGTTATTAATGGTTATTGATGGTGACTTGCATGGGAGTAAAATCCAAGCTCTTAAAGAGTTGTTTCCCGGAATACAACTGACTTCTACTCTTACTCTACTAGAACAGTTACGATCTATTGCACCCAAGGTTGCCCAGTTAGGTGACTACCATCCCCTCGGTAGAAAATTAGCAGCTATTTTAATTCTTCAAAAGCAATATAATTTGTTATATAGTGATTCTGATATTCTCTGTTTTAGAGAAATACCAGAAATTGTTAATGCCCTTTATGAAAAATCTGGCTTGTATCTCCAAGATATTGTCGGTATAAAAACAGATAAAACTATTTTAAATAAAGTACAAATACTAGGATTAAAATATACACAAACTATCAATACAGGTTTTTTGTTTATCCCTAAAAATTCTCTAGAAGTTGACCTGGCTGAAGAAATCATGAACGATATCAACGAACCCTTAAAATCCTGGTTTTGTGAAACCACAGTTATAGCCGTACTTATGCAGCAATCGCAAGCAAAACCTCTACCCAAAAATAGATATGTTGTTTCTGCTCAAAGACAATTCTACTTTGAAAACGATGTTGATTATGAATATATTGCTCTGCGACATTTTATTACTCCAGTCCGTCATTTGATGTATTTAAAGGGAATGCCGAGGCTAGCACAGGAATGGCAACGGTGAATGCTATGAAGCTTGAAAAAATCATCTCAATGGCAAATCAGAAGGTGCAACTGCGTTTTCTGGCAATGGAGCGATCCCTACGGGCTGCGGGTTGCCAACTACCACTTTTGGTCATTCCCTACGATGATAATCTCTTTGAACTCCCAGAAGGCTCTACCTGGTGGGAAATTCCTGAGATAACAAACTGGTTGAACGCTGAACAAGCTCACCCGACAATGCGTAAGTACCAATGTTTGACAGTAGGAAATTATCAGTTTGTCGATGCCGATGTCTGCTTTTTAAGGAATCCAGAAGCCGTATTGGCATCTCATTCAGATTTTATTACCTCTTGTGGTCACTGGCGCGATCCGTCTGGAACCTGTACCCCAGCATCCCAGCGCTTAATGTCCAGTAAAAGCACCCTTTGGCAAAGGGATGTATTTAACACGGGTCAATTTGCCTGCGATCGCGCCCTATTTACAGTAGAATCTCTGAAAGCCACAGCCCTGCAATCGGACTTCATAGAAACCTGTCTCCGATGTTCCCATAACGAACAACCTGGATTAAACCTACTTGTTTTTGCCTCAGGGGTTGACATTACAAACCTCACCCTACCCCCAATTCACATGGAATCAACGTGGGCGGGTGACTATCCCGGTGAGTATACGCCCTACTGGATAGATCCGCATCGCCAACCCTATTTGATCCACTGGGCAGGAACGGCAATGGATATTCCTCGACCTATCAATCAGATTTTTTACAATTTTCTCACCTCTACAGAAAAAGCCGAGTGGAATGAGCAAGTCAGGCAATGGAGTTGGTTAAATCGGCAGAAGAACTGGTCGGTGCGAGCGATCGCTCAACGATGTAAACGTGCATTTTACCGTCTAGTACAAACCTAAATTGAGAGTTTGCCTAATCACTTGTCCAGCTTAAATGCCCAAGCAACAAGGGCTTGCCCAAGCAAGCCCTGAAATCTAGCTCTGTGTGTACAGCACCAACTTAACCGACAAAATTATAGTGAATCCCTGGAATCAATCCCGTGGCATTCCTGACAATCGCAATGCGATCGCTATCAGACGCACGCTCTATGATGGTATCCGACCCATCTACAAAAATAGTGTAGTCACTGGCAGAACCCGCTAACTGGATTTGATCAACCACACGTTTGCTGTAGTCCAGAATATCGGCAAAGCCATTATCTCCATCATCTACGTAGAAGAATTGACTACCCGTCTGACCGAGAATAAACAGGTCTCTGTTAGATCCACCGCGCAGTTCATCTATCTGATTGTTCACTGCACCACCAGCCAGATCCACACCAATGAGAGTGTCATTACCTGCACCTCCGTCGAGGCTGTCATCACCCAGTCCACCGATGAGGCTATCAAACCCTTGATCTCCGTTGAGAGTATCATTACCTATACCCCCATCAAGGGTGTCATTGTTCTGACCCCCTGAGAGAATGTTGTTGCCTTCATTACCTGTAATCTCATTGGATAAATTATTTCCTGTACCGTTAATATCCTCAGACCCGGTGAGAATCAGATTTTCAATGTTGGCATTTTTTAATGTAAAGTTGGCAGCAGAAGAACGAACCTCATCCGTACCACCATCAAAACCCTCACCAATAATGTCCAATTCATCATCCACGATGAACAGGTCATTCCCATCGCCACCGATTAGGGTGTCAGCCCCCGCACCACCGTCGAGGGTATCATCAGCATTTCCACCATTGAGTGAATCATTTCCTGCACCGCCGCTGAGTGAATCGGCACCCTCATCTCCAACGAGACTGTCATTCCCATCTGCACCACTCAGAGTATTTTCATTGCTATTCCCCAGGATGATGTTATCTTGTCCATTGCCGATTCCTGTCGTGGCAGTGCCTGTAAGGGTGAGGTTTTCTATGTTGGGTGCGTTCAGGGTATAGTCGGAAGTAGATACAACCAGATCTACGCCTCCATTATCCTGTTCTACAATTGTGTCACTGTCGTTGTCCACGAGGTAGGTATCGTCACCATTTCCTCCAACCAGGCTGTCTACCCCTTCACCACCATTGAGCGTGTCATTTCCGTCACCACCTTCGAGGGTATCATTCCCCTCATCCCCAGTGAGTCTGTCATCACCGCCGTTACCGATAAGGCTATCATCACCTACCCCACCTGCAAGTCTGTTATTGCTACTATTACCGACAATAATGTTGTCTTCTGTATTACCGATGCCATTAATGCTACCAGTTCCTGTGAGAATTAGCTGTTCCACATTGTCAGGTAGGGTAAAGAGGACGGAAGATTCCACTACATCCGTACCCTCACCCCCGTTTTCTACAATAATATCCGTTGCATTGTCTACAACGTAGAAGTCATTGCCTTCACCGCCAACCAGTCTGTCTACTCCTACACCGCCATTGAGGGTATCATTGCCATCGCCCCCTTCGAGGGTGTCACTGCCTCTACCACCATCAAGTGTGTCATCCCCCTCTCCTCCCCACAAAGAGTCATTGCCACCACCACCGATAAGGGTGTCCGCATTATCTCCTACGCTTCCCACCAGGGTGTCACTACCAAGGCCGCCATCCAGGCTAGCTGTGGCGTAACTGCCAGCCATGAAATTTGCCAATTCATTACCGATACCGACTATGGCATTATGAATTAGCTGCAAGTTTTCTACGTTAGCAGGCAATGTATAGTTCTGCTGACTTTGAACTTTATCGATGCCCCCATCAAACGCTTCAACAATGACATCTCCAGGTTCAACTCCTCGATAGAAATCATCACCACCACGCCCGATGAGAGTATCCAGACCACTGTGACCGATTAGGGTATCGTTGCCCTGACCACCATCTAGACGGTCATCATTGGGTCCTCCAAACAAGGAGTCATCGCCTTCACCGCCGATAAGAGTATCTTGAGCATATCCACCCCTAATGCTGTCTGCTCCGACACCACCGTCTAGCAGATCCCCGCCACTCGTCTCTAAACCTGTGCTAGACAAGGTATCGTTTCCCTCACCGCCTCGAAGGGTGTCATTGCCAATATCACCATTCAAGATGTCGTCGCCATTACCGCCGTCGAGCGAGTCATCTCCTTGATAACCTGCTAAAATATCGTTGCCGTCTAAAGCGATTAAAGTGTCATTGCCTCCAAAACCAATAATGGTGTCGTCTCCGGATGTTCCGGTCAGAGTTTCACTTGCTGGTGTTCCGTTAATAGGTGCCATAGCTCTAGATATCTTCTATAGTTCAACTAAAAGTTCTCTATTGTACAGTAAACGTTGTATGAAGATTGGGTTAACCTTACTCCTAGAGAAGTGAAATTAAACCTGATCAATTTTACTGTGATTTTCC